>DATBWI010000074.1:0-22824 GCA_036514855.1 Bathyarchaeia archaeon
GCAGTTGTTGTGAGTCACGTTGAATATGTGAATGGCTTCCGCCACGATCTTAAGGCGTTGAGCGAAATAGCCCATAGGCACGGAGCCTACCTAATTGTTGATGCGATACAGTCGGCTGGCGCCATGCAAGTAAACGCAAGAAGAGACGATGTGGATTTCCTGTCAACCGCGTGTTACAAGTGGCTTTTAAGCCCGTCAGGAGCAGGTTTTCTCTATGTTAAGAAGGAACTAGTTGAAGAGTTTGAGCCGCCGTTTGTTGGTTGGGCAAGCGTGAGCGAGGATGTTTTTGAAACCATAGATTTCTGGGACATTTGGAACCTGAAGCTGTCGGAAACCGCGAGCCGCTTTGAAATTGGTTCATCGAGCGTTTTGAGCTTCATAGGGGCTATGGAGTCACTGAAAATGCTCTTGGGCTTGTGCATAGAAAACGTCGAAAAGAAAATACTGAAACTAACAGATCATCTAATAGAATCGGTCAAGAATTTGGGACTGGAACTCCAAACGCCAGAAGAGCCACGTTATCGCTCGGGAATTGTCAACTTTAAAACAAACAGACCACAAGAACTGGCGAAAAGATTACGTGAAAAAAGGATAATTGTTTCTCCAAGGACTCATGGGTTGAGGGTTTCACCCCACTTCTACAATACTGAAGAGGAGATTGACGAGTTGATAGATGAGATTAAGAGGAGCGAGAAATAGCGTGAACATAGCTGTATTATTTGACTTGGAAGATACTTTGGTTCAGACGCCTTGGGCAGATCACCAGCACGTTTTAGAGTTTAGACGTAAAACAAGAGAGGAACTTCTAAGCTTAGGTATTCCGTCAAGTGTGCTTGAGGGGATAGAGCGTTCTGCAATGATGCGTAATAAAGCATTGGAGTACCTTGAGCAAGACTCTAATGGGACAGAAGTCGAGAGGTTCAAGGCACATTTGGAAGAATTTCTCAGTCAGTATGAACTGGAATCAGCCAATCGGTCAAAGCTGTTCCCAGACACCATTCCATCGTTGGAAACGCTTAGAAAACTCGAAGTAAAAATGGGTCTCGTCATAAGCACCTCGACCAAAGCAGTGGAGACTATTTTCCAGCGACACCGTCTTGCTGGATACTTTAAAGCAGTAGTAACCAGAGAGCATGTGAAACGGCTGAAGCCAGATCCTGAAAGCATTCTGCTTGCCGTTAAGCAACTTGGCGTGAAGCATTTTCTTATGGTTGGCGATTTAGCGCTTGACATTGTAGCCGCCAAAAGTGCAGAAGGAACGGCGGTACTTGTTGACAGGTACCCTGAAAATTCTGATTCCCAGTACCTGTTCAAGGGCCTGCCTCCGGAAATTTTAGAGATAGCCGAAAAATGCGCTGACAAGAACGGTTTTCTACGGGCAGATTACGTCGTCAAATCGTTGCTTGAAGTCCCTCAGATCGTTGAGGTTGAAATGACGAAAACCTAACATGCCTTGTGAAGGCAACAAAGGCTTTACGGGTTAGTATTCGCTGACGAAGCTTACTTCTGCATTTTCTTGTATTCTCGTTCCTTCGCCTTTTGTTGGAAGGATTTCAATGTCCAAGATTTTGCATGTTCCGGCAATGTCTTCCTTATTCGCGTTGAGCATGTTTGCAGTTTCGCGGTTTCCAGCGTAGACTATAACCTTTTTTATCTGCGTGTTTAGCGGTTTTCGCTTCTCTGCTTTTTCGCGTCTGATCTCTGCTATCACAGCCATTGCCAAATCACCTTCTTTCTCGGCGTTTTCGTTTATTCTGTTTTCTTCAGGTTTTGGCCATGGCGTCAACTGCAAGCTTTTTGCGCCCTTGTATTCTGCGTACATTGTTTGGTGCATTTCCTCTGTTATGTGAGGCATAATGGGAGCCAGCAACTGGATTATGCGATACAGAACCTCATATAACGTGTATTGGACGGCTTTTCTTTTTTCCTCACCATAAACTTCGGGTTGGTAGAGCCTATCCTTCACGGCTTCAAGGTATTGGTCGCAGAACAGTCGCCATGTGAAGTTACGTATCTCTTCTAGGGCTATGTTGAATTGGCATTTTTCGAAGGCTTCCGTGACCTTCAGCGTTAATCTTTCCGTTTTGCCTAGAATCCACTTGTCCAGAAGCTGAAGCGGATACTTTCCGCCTGCTTTGTAGTCTTCAAGTTGAGTGCTGACGAAGCGCGCTGCATTCCACAGCTTAGTTAAGAAGCGCTTTCCAAATTCCACGTCAGGCCAGCGGAACGGAATATCTGAGCCTGTTGCTCCGCCGCCGGCAGCCCACTGTCTAGCTGCATCAGTGCCGTACTTGTTTAGCACTTCTGGCGCTGCAACATAGTTCTTTAGCGATTTGCTCATTTTTCTGCCGTCTGAACCTAAAACCATGCCGTTAATTAGGCAGGTTTTGAATGGGGTGGTGTTGAAAAGGGCTAAGTGCCTAACCATTAGGTAGTAAGCCCATGTTCTTATGATGTCGATGCCTGAAGGGTGCAAATTTGCTGGAAACAGCCGCATCCAATCTTCCCTATCCGGCCAGCCTGCATGCACCGCACAGGAAATAGACGAGTCCATCCACGTGTCAAAAACGTCTACTTCAGGAATGAACTCTTTGCTACCGCATTTGGGGCAATTGTCTATGTGTGGATTTTCCAGTTTCGGGTCTATCGGAACCCACTCCGCCTTGGATAGGATGATTTCGCCGCACTTTTTGCAGTACCATATCGGTATGGGCGTCGCGAACACACGTTGGCGGCTTATGACCCAGTCCCAATCAAGAGAGCGCGCCCAGTCTATTAGGCGGGTTTTCATGTAGTCTGGATACCAAACAATCTCGTTGGCAGTCTTTTCCACTTTATCCGTTAAGGTGCGGGTTTTCATAAACCATTGTTTATGTTCAAGAATCTCCACTGGGGAGTGGCATCTGTCGCATATGCCTATTTCCTGCTTGATCTTTTCGGTTTTATCAAATAATCCCGCAGCCTTAAGGTCTTCGATGATGGCTTTTCTGGCTTCGTTTATTGTTAATCCTGCGTATTTGCATGTGTTCTCGTTCATCCGTCCATTATCTGTTAGGATTGTTATGACTGGAAGTTTATGTCTAATCACGGTTTTTACGTCTTCTTTGTCGCCGTAAGTGCATATCATGACGACGCCAGTGCCGAATGCTGGTTCCACGTTTTCGTCTGGAATTATGTTAACAGATCGCTCCATGATGGGTACGATTATTTTTTTGCCGATGTACTTGTTGAATCTCTCGTCTGTGGGATTAACTGCAACTGCAACGCAGGCAGGTATGAACTCCGGACGCGTCGTGGCTATTAGCAAGTGCTGACTGCTTTTTTCTAATGGGAATTTAATGTAGTTTAAGGTTCCTTCACGTTCTTCATAATCCACTTCAGCATCTGCGATGGCGGTTTCGCAGCGGGGACACCAGTTCACAGGATGCGTGCCCTGATACATGAAGCCTTTATTGTATAAGAGTATGAAGCTTAGTTGTGTGCGTCGCCAATAATCAGGGTCCATAGTGCGATATTCCGTAGTCCAATCCACACTGCATCCTAAGCGAATGACGCCTGTCTTCATTAGGGCGATGTATCTCTCTACAAGCGCCTCGCATAGTTTTCGGAATTTGTCAGGCGGGATATCTCTCTTCCTAAGCTTATTCTCCTTTTCAACTTGGACTTCTATGCTTAAGCCGTGGCAATCCCAGCCCTGCGGAAAATGTACGTTGTAGCCTCTCATGCGTTTGTAGCGGGCTACCATGTCGAAGTAAGTCCAGTTCAGCACGTTTCCCATGTGGAACTCGCCTGAAGGATAAGGCGGAGGCGTGTCAATGCTGAATGTTGGGCGCTTAGTGTCTTTCCAGTCGAAACGGTAGATGCTCATGTCTTCCCATTTCTTCTGCCATTTCCTTTCAATTTCGATGATGTCGAATTCCTTCGGTAAAGGCTTCATGTTGTAATCATCTTAACCTGATTGAACCTTAGGAGAAATAAATATACAGCTAAAAAAGCCTTCTGGATGTTACTCTGTAGCGTCATCCCTTCTTTTTTTGTTCTGAGGATTCGCAACCAAACTTTTGAAGACTCCTTTAAAAACTTCGCATGAGGTGATTTGACATGAGTGTTAGATTCAGCTATTGGCTTCAGAACTACTATTACAGAATGAACGTTGAAGAGTTGATGATGGAGGTTCTGTGGCTGGATGCCGCTTGCGCTGACTAAAATTATGGTGAAGTACAGAGAAAAAAGGAAATTGGAGTTTTCTATGATTTTTTTGTCAAGCAGTCTTTCCGAAATCTATTGCAACCTTAGCGATGTCGACGATGTCAATTACGTCATATGGTTCGGCTACGTCGGCTATCGGGTTCCAGTTGGGGTCTCCCGGTATAGTTCCGAACGCTCGCGCTACAATTGTAATGTCAACTATGTCGACAAATCCGTCGCCATTCAGATCGGTAGCTAATCGGTTCTGGATACGAACTAAAGTCGTGCTCAACCCTTCATTATCGTCTTCATCAATCATTCTGGCGTATAAGACATAAGAGCCGTCTTGCATCTGCGTTGTGTTCCATTCTACACTCCAGCCATCGCTACCGTCATAATCGGTTCCAATAAGCGGGTCTTTCGGACAATTCTTTCTATCTTTTGGACAAACTGTGACGATATGTATTATACTTGCAAGTTCATTTTCCCCAATGTTGCCATTGTTATCCCAATCCTGTTGTAGTTTCCCGTCTTTCAGAACAGCAGTCGCTCCCTCGATTCCACACCAAGGCTCCATAAACTCAACATAAGTAGTTTTTTGACCGTTTTCGTCTTCCACGTTTTCTATGCCTGACAAGGTAATCCAGTGTCGGCTACCGTCCGGGCGGCCCACTAGCAGTATAACGTCTTGACAACTCATGAATTCATCTTTAGCCTTTGTCCAATTTCCATCTTCAATAAATGTAGCTTGAAGTTTATCTTGGAACCCCTTGTTCTTTACATAATTGTTAATACCATCTGTTAGCTTATCTCCGAAGGTGCCTGGGCTATTCGGGTCTTGATTTGTTTTACACAAATCGTATAGGTCCCTAGCCATTTGCACCAATCCTTCTTCTGTGCCATTGTACAAATTTCTGTATTGTTGCTGTCCAGTTTCATTTCTGTAGTCACCCCAATATGCCAAGCAAGCCGCGGCAGCTGTCGGCCCACAACTGTAAGCACCATTGTGAGTATCTTGCACAGTAGGATTAGTTCCAATGTTCTTCTGGCATAAGCCTGTAATGTTCTTTTCCTTTCTATCGGTGTCATTAAAGTAGAAAAATTCGACATATTGGACGTTTTCGTCGAGTGTTGTCACTTGAAGTGTGGTTAAGCCTTTGACAGCGTCACCGTAAGAGAGTTCATGGAATTGAGGCATGGGCGGGGTGGGATCATAGAATACTATCGTTTCTTCACTCAGTGCCTCTCCAGCCGTGTTCCACATTGTGGCTACAACGTAGTATCTTCCTTCAGACAAGCTAGTAAGGTTCCATGCAACTTCCCATCCGTCAATAAAATCGAAGTCTACGCCTATTTCAGTCCATGGGCCTTCTGGGAAGAGAGAATATTCAAAGGAACAGGCGAGGATGTCTTGTCTTTCGCTACAAAAAGTGACATCACAAGCCTTCAATGTGACATTTTCTCCATAGAGCGTTGTTCCACTTTGTGGATTTGCAATCCATGGGTTCGGAGGTGTTAAGGGCAAGTAAAGCAATTCCTCATCTGGCGCCAGGTCACCAATGCCGTATGGGTCACTGTCAGTGAGTGCTCTCCAAGTCATTAAATCAGTAAAGGTTGGGGTTTCGTTTTTTGGCACGTAAAGAATGATTTCGGTGTCTCCATCTGGCCATGCAGAGATAAGCCCATATGTAGCGCTGGTTGATTGAACCATCCACCAGTCGCCTATCACCTGATAAGTGGCGCGCTCAATCGTTCCAGTTTTGAGGTTTATGGAATACATGGTGTCTCCATCTTGGGTTGGATAAGTTGGGCTGTTGTCTTCTGGATCGTTGTTCTTGTCAATCAAAACGGTGTAAAAAGTGTTATACGTGAGGGTAGGTATGCCGCTTTTCACTGTTATATGAAATTCTATCGAATCTACCACATTTCTTGCGTCAGTCTCAACAATGTCAAGATATCCCACGTATTTCTCGAGTGGAGCTGGCTCTCTTCTATAAACATATATTAAATCCTGAATAGGGTCATGCCATTTATATCCTGCTGGCTTCTCCCAGCGTTCTTCGGCTTCAGACGTGCCTGGATCAATTTTTTCATCCCCGTTTTTGTCTCTTATCTTCCAAGAAATTTTAAGATTGCCAAATGGGGTTTTGACGATTACCCAAACCTTGTAGAATGGTGGTTTATCTTTTGAATAATGCATATAATTCCATTTAACAAATGGACCATTTGGTTCGCCTTTGTCTATCTTCCCATCTCTATTGAAATCCAGATGAATTTCGTCAGGTTTTCCGTCACCGTCAGTATCGCGAGTTCTAATATCAAGATCTTTTTTTCCGTCACCGTCAGTGTCAAGGCTCTTTTCTGTTTTCCATTCTCCTTCAGCTATAACCGGTTGTGGCAGCATCAAACTAGCTGTTACCAATGATATGATCACGATGATAACCAAGACTGCTCTGATGGCAGCGCGCCTTCTCACTAATGCTGCTTTCTTTTCCAATATATCTTCCTTCTTTTTCTGTTTCAAGCCTCAACGCCGGCTTAGGGCGGTTTCCACTTTCGTAGGAAACACATGATTGTCCAAGTTTCAAATCATCTTTTATCAAAGCATGGACAATAACCCAGTCATTTCCCAAAAAGGATCAAGTGAATTTTTCTCCTTCCTTTTTAAGTTATTACTTAAGCTATAGTTAAATGTTCTGGAACATTTTTATATAGATCCATTCTGTTTTTTGGCTGTTCTGACTGAAAAGAAAGAGATGGCAAGAAAGAAAATGCTGAAGGTTGGGCGCTTCTTGTCTTTCCAGTCGAAACGGTAAATGCCCATGTCTTCCCATTTCTTCTCAATCTCTATGATGTCAAATTCCTTGGGCAAAGACTTCATAATGGCGACATCCTGAATTTGGGTAGACTTTACGGAAAGATAAATATACGTCTGGATAACAATTACCCTCCGGCAAGGTTTTGGGGAGCTGGGAACATTGACCCGGCTGAGAGGGCAGCTAACAGTGCTGTCGACCCTTAGAACCTGAACCAGGTAATACTGGCGGAGGGAAAAAACATGAAAAAAACTAGCTTAGCAAATGTAGTTGAAACGAAAATACTCGCTGAAGCAATCGTGTTCATCGCCCTTGCAAACGTGCTCTACATAATCAGCAAATGGTATCTCCCTTTCTTAAGAATGCCTGAAGGCGGCAGAATAACCCTAGCAAGCATGGTTCCTTTGTTATGGTTTGCGTTAAGACGAGGTCTCAGATGGGGAATAGAAGCAGGAATAGTCTACGGCTTAGTACACATGGTCATATCAGGAGACATCTACTATCCAACACAAATTATCCTCGACTACCCTATGGCTTTCGGCGCTCTGGGCATAGCGGGTGCCTTTAGAAAAAACCCATTGATAGGCGTAGGAGTAGGAATACTCGGTCGCTTCATATGCCACTTCATTTCCGGCGTTATCTTCTTCGGTCAATACGCATGGGAAGGCTGGAACGTTATTGCATACGCTGCAGCTTACAACGCGACATATCTTGTTCCAGAATTAATAGTCAGCACCATAATCATCGCCATACTACTCAAAAGAAACCTGCTAAATATCTACACGTAAATTCTTCGCCATCTCCCTTTTTTCTTTCTGATGTGCGTAGAAGCGTTATTTTTTCAATTCTGACGTGACGAAGTCTACTATTTCATCTGCAATGTTAGTCCGCGCAACTGATTGCAGTCCTCTCCATGTTGGTTGACTGTTAACGTCAACAACTAACGCTCCTCGGGAGCTTTCCAAGATGTCCACGCCGGCGATTTTACACTTTATGAGTTTGGCTGACTTAACCGCCAACTCCTCAACCGCATCCTCAAGGGTTAATGCTTCTGGGCGAGCACCTTGACTATAATTTGTCTTCCAACTGTTTGCAACGCGCCGCATGGCTGCAACAACACGGTCACCGACAACAAAGGCGCGAATATCCGAAAACCCGTGAGGAACAAACTCCTGAAGATATATTACGCCGTGATATAGGGCTATTGAGCTAAAAATCGTTGACGCAACTTCTCTGTCTCGGACACGCGCTGTGCCTATTCCTCTTGAGCCAAATAAAGGCTTAACGACAACATCACCTCCAAGAGCGTCAAAAGCTTTTAGCGCTTGTTCAATGTTTTCAGTTACAACCGTTCGCGGCACTAGCACGCCATTTTCTTCCAAAATCGCCAAAATGCCATACTTGTCGATGCAGCGTTCAATGGCTTCTGGAGGATTTATGATGAGCATTCCTAAACGTTGAAGCCTGTAAAGCACGTTCATCCTGAAAACAATCTCTTCTAAGGACCCGTATCCAATAGGGCGAATTACTAGGGCGTCTAACTCGTCTAAGATGCTTTTACCACGAACATCCAAATAGGGCTTATCGCCGACACGGGCAACTAGCTGGGAAAAGCTGAAACACGCAGGGGGAATGTTGCGTTTTGCAAGAGCCTCGCGAAGCTGAGTTGAGCCCCAAGAATCCCTGTTTCGTGTAACTAATCCGATCTTCAAAAAAGAAACCTTCTATGCCTCAAGTCTGAGAAAAATGCTGTAGACACTGCTCTTAAATTTTCCGCATCAGCAGCAAGCTAGAACTTGTGAACATAAGGCTTCAGTTGTTCTGCATTCTCGATCCTTTCAGCAAGTCTAACGTCCAGATAAGCTCCAGAACTGTTGAAGTACGGTGATCCTTTGCGCGAAAACAACGTTAAAACCTTACCCCTATGGCTTATTTTGAAGCCTTCCTCGCACGGCTCATGCCCCCTTATTAAAACCTGAACACCGAACTTTTTCAGCACTTCGTCTGTTACTTTTTGACCGAACAGTTTTCCCGCGCCTCTCGGCGACACAACCGCATAGGCTACTCTCTCGTTGGGGTCGCTCCAAAGCATATCTTCGAGAAAGCTTTCTTTCGGGTGCTTGATATGCGCGTAAGCCAAATCCTCGACAGTGTTTGCCTTAAGTGGTGGTCCTCCGTGAATAATCAAGTAACGTTCTTCGACCAGTACTGCGTTGTAAAGGCTATTGAATAATTCTTGGATTCTATCGTAGGCTTCACCCCATTTTTCTCCAAATCTCGTTTGAAACTGATAGGGCAAATCGTGCGGCGAAGCCATAAGGTCTTCTGGTCCCTCATGATTTCCACGCATGAGAATCACTTGCTCAGGGAAAAGAAGTTTCAGCTTTAGAACCGTGTAATACACTTCAGCGGAGTTGTCGCCGCGGTCTCCGTAGTCTCCCAGAAAAATCAGAATGGCGTCTTTTTGGCTCATTCTCCGCAAGAATCCGCTTTTTTCAAGGATCCCTATGAGGCTTTTGACGTCGCCGTGCAAGTCACTGATTATCAAGGCTTCTCCAGACGGTTTGAGTCTGATGAGCCTTCCCATTATGTTAAAATTCCCGATTATTCCATTCTCGTTCCGGAGCACGTTAGTGGCGTGTTCAACAATTTGAATAAAGCCTTCAGCATCGATTTCGAATGCTTCTTTGACGATTTGAGAAAGGGTTACCTGCAAAAATTCTGCGCCTCAACTATTCAATGCGAATGCGCTTATCCATGAAGTCAAAAACGTTCTTCTCTATAGTTGTCTTTTGGTTTTTTATTCTCTCCAGCGTCTCGTTGACGGCTTTGTTTATGGTGATCTCTTCTGATTCGACAACTCCTTTTTTTGTCTCCAAGTTTTCAATGTGTTGGTGAAGTTTTGTCAGGGTGCGTTTTGTTTCTTCTACTTCAACCGATGTTGAAAGCTGACTTCTTTGCGACGCCAGGTTCACGCATTTTTGCTGAAGACTTGCCAACGAGTTTTTGTTTAGAATGTTGTCCATTGCTTGCTCTGCTTTTCGCTTTTTATCAGACTTCAGGCTTATTTTTCCGTCGGACATTGAGCGCCTCAGTTTTTCAAGTATCTGCCTCAGGAGTGGATAATTGGCTTCTTCTGTTGCTAGGGCTTCGAAGGGGTTTTCGATGTACTTAATGAGTTTCTTGGATTCATCTTGTGTTAATCCGCTACCTCCTCCATGAAGTCCCAACGCTTGAAGTTTCACGAAGGGCTTCTGAAGGTGTTGGAGATTGTGCTTGACTTCAGCGCTTAAAGCATCTGTCTGCACATTTAATTGATCTAGCTGTCCCATGCTTCCTGTGCTTTTGAAAGTAGTCATTTTCTGTTGTGTTTCAGCGATTTCCTTTTCAACAGCAGTCTTCTCAAGTTCTACTTTTTTCCTTTTTTCCTTTAGGTTCGCGAGTTGCTCTTCGCTTGTCTGAAGCTTGTCTATGAGTTGAAATGTTTCTTCCAACGTTTTTGTTTTTACGTATTCTTTGGTTAGGAAATTGTTCATGTCTTTTAGTGATAGTTTTGCTTTTTCAAAAGTCATTTGGAATTTTCTTCTGTCCATTATGAAGAAGGGGGATATTCTTTGAAAAAAGTTCCTAATGTCTACTTCTGTTACTTGGAAGGCTTTTTGGGTCTCTTGATAGAATGCGTTTAGGCTGTCATAGGAGACTTCGTTAGGTGCTTTGATCTGGCGCATTCTGTCGAGAAATAGGCGCCCGAGCTTGTTCAAGGCTCTGGCTCTGCCGAAAGTCTTCATGTTTTTCTTGTCAATCTCTTTTGCACTGTTGTCAAGAAGCATTTTGTTGGCATCTGTAATGTTTTCAAGTGCTTTTTTCATGTCATCGCGAGTTTTCTGGGCTTTGGCGTGAACCGGAACAAAAATAGAGCTTGTTTCACTTTCGAGCCAGTCTTTGATGTCTTTTGAAGAGAACTTGGCGGTGTCAGACAATAGGCTTCCCCATCAGAGATATGCATAGGCGGTACTTGTTTTTCAATTTGTCGGTATTGCAAACCTTACCCTTTTTTAAGTAGTTACTCTTAAATAGGAAACGGATTAAAACCTGATACGTCTTTGAGATGGAAAAATGAACGCCAAACAAGTTGCATTCATAGCAATGATGAGTGCTCTGGGACTAGTTATCTCAGCGATATCCACCAATCTTGCACCATTTATAACCTCAATAGGCGGTCAAGGCGGAGCAGCCTTAGATCTCTCGCATGTTGCAACTTTTGTCGCGGCTATCTTTGGCGGACCCTTCGTAGGGGCGATAGTGGGATTCTTTGGTGGCATCTATGCAGGTTACTATTTCGGGTATGTGGTGGGTTCCCTCGGATTGCTTTCGTTGATAGGATTGCCGCTTGGAAAAGCCTTAACTGGTTTGACAGCAGGTTTTCTTTATAGAAAACTGGGAATAAATAATAGGTCAAAACATTCATCACTGACTGTCCCTGTGATACTTGCCTCTTATGTCCCTGAGTGTATTTACACGATCTTCTATTTTCTATATCTAGCGCCATACTTCTACGGTGTTTTAATGAATTTCATGATACCCATAGTAATTCCAAAAGCATGGATAGAAGTAATCGTGATGAGCCTTCTTATGGGCGCACTTGCAGGAAATGCCGGCTTCAGAGAGTTTATCTTCAGGATCTTCTCCACTCCATCACTAAAAAAATCAAAAGTACCTATAATTCGTTCTGATTAGAAAACCTATTCCAAGAAAGGCTTGTCAGCGCGGCATGAAGCCGAATGATTCTGCCAATGCCGCTGAATTGATTTCTCCGCTAGCAAATGTTTTACCAGTTTTTACGTTATTAATTACTATTTTTGCTGGAGCGAAGAGGTTTGGGTCGATTTTGAAGAAATCGTAATTTGCTTGTTTGAAAATGTCTATGAATGGTTTTCCATAGTCCTTAGAGGCTTTCGACGGTGCACTATTTAGCAATGTCTTCAATCTTTCCTCATCGTCATATTCAACAGCGTAATATGTGATTCCGCCGTAGAGGATTGCATCATTTGTACGTGCCATCGCATATACAAATTTTGGATGGATAGTTGAAATCGGCGCGTAGCCGCAAGCGTAAAGAATATTTTTTGGGTTAAGTCCAAGCTTGTTAAGCTTGTGAATTCCGGTTTCGACCACTCTGCCAGA
The DNA here is from genome assembly GCA_036514855.1 of Bathyarchaeia archaeon. GTDB lineage: Archaea > Thermoproteota > Bathyarchaeia > Bathyarchaeales > Bathycorpusculaceae > DATBWI01. The sequence goes on from DATBWI010000074.1 coordinate 12,189, forward strand.
AATTTGCGTTGCGCCAGCCACGCTATTTGTTGGGGTTAGAATTATCGCCAAATTCTCAGCTGAAACACGGCAATCCTGAGCTATGCGCTCCAACAGTTTTTCTGGCGGGTACTTCTCAGTCTCTAAAACCAAGACCGCCCTGTCAAAATCATCGCTATATTCGATTTTCTCGTAGAGTTCCTTAGGTTTTAGAGCCAACGCTCTTGCAGGTCCTGAACCGATGGCGGAGTATGCGCCTTCTTTTGCTTGCCAGCCTGAAAACTGCGAACCAAGTGTGGCGACGGCTGGATGATCCGTGTAAACGCTTATTGCGGGAAGCATTAGATCGCCGTATTCTTTGAAGGTTATTTCTGCTTTTCCGCATCCTCCCATGCAGATTTCAGTTATAGTTTTTCCCGCGTTGAATCCGCCTTTAGCCTTTATTCCAGCATCCACTATCGTTGTGCCAGCGCTTGCTTTTTCCACTTTTACCCCGTAAAAATTCGGGTCTTCGCACAACCCCTCTACGAGTTTCCATGCCAAACGGTTGACGCTTAGTTTGCTCTTCAAGTTCTAAACCACAATCCAAGATTGCCTTGAAAGATCAATACGGAATCTTAGCTTAATTAATTTTTATCTTGTATCAGAAATAGTATGTTTTTTAAGCTTACTCCACTATTCATTAAAAAGAATCGCAGAATAGCAGGGTGACATTTGTTGAGTCAAAAACTGGTCATTGAAGTTGAGGGTTTAGTGAAGCATTATGGCGAAGTCGTAGCCCTTGACAATGTTTCTTTTAGCGTCGAAGAAGGCGAGATTTTTGGTCTTTTAGGTCCTAATGGTGCAGGAAAAACAACGCTCATGGAGATTCTTTGTGGGTTGAGAAGGTTTGATGGAGGAAGAGCGAATATTTCCGGTTTCGATCTGGCTAAGGATATTTACAAAGTTCGTGCGTCAATGGGTTTTTGCACTCAAGAGACATTGTTGTATGACTTGTTGAGTGTACGCGAAAACCTTGCATTTTCCGCCTCGCTTTATTCATTGAGTTCAAAAAAGTTTAAGGAAAGAGTGGAGTTTTCTTCAAAATTCTTAGGCGTAGGAGACTTCTTGAACAGAAGAGTTCAGCAGCTTTCAGGCGGAATGAAGAGGCGTGCAAATCTTGCAGCGTCGATAATTCATGATCCGCCTATCGTGATTCTGGATGAGCCCACTGTTGGTTTCGATCCAAACGTCAAGCGAGAGTTTTGGGAAGTAATTAAGAGCCTTAAGAGTCATGGAAAGACTGTGCTTCTTTCAACGCATGACATGTACGAGGCTGAGGAGATGTGTGATAGAGTTGCAATAATGGACAAGGGAAAGGTTGCTACGCTTGGCAAGCCGCATATTTTAAGAGAAACCATAGGCGGAGCGACATCAATTCGCATAAAGGTGAAAGGCGACCAAACAAAGAAGGCAGTGAAGGCTCTTGAAAACTATAATCACATAGTTAAAGACAGCGAAATTCAGCTTTTTGTTACAAATCCATGGGAAACTATGCCAGAAGTATCGAACAAGCTGGCTTCTATGGGAATTTTGACCGATAGAATTGAGGTTGTTGAGCCAACTTTGGAAGATGTGTTTGTGAAATTAACTGGAAGAAAATTGACGGAGGAGTCAAGTTGAATCCGATAATTGGGATAGCTGTAAAAGACATTAAGACGCTTTTCAGGGAAAGGGGAACGATCTTCTGGACTATCGCTTTTCCGGTTATGATATTATTATTATTCACCGCGATTTTCGGAAGAACAATACCTTTCAACGCAAACGTAGGCATAGTGAACGAAGGGAGCCAGACACCTATAACTGAAGGCATAGTGTCAGGGCTTAACATCACAGGAGTTTTCACCTTGACGGTTTTTGCAGATAGCAACGAAGCCATGAGGGAACTAAATGCAACCAACTTACGTGCTGTTCTAACGATTCCTCAAAACTTCACAGAAGATCTCGCTAGTGGCCATGCGAATGTGTCGCTGGTTGTCGATGGAAGCAACCCTGACATAGCTAGGCTTGTCAGCGACGTGGTCAGCACTTTCTTCACGGAATTTTACAAGCAAATAAATCCGGGCTATTCTGAGCCTATAACTGTGAACGAGGCGACAGCGGTTGTTGGACAGCAAATAGGATACAGGGAGAACATTATTCCAGGCATGCTGACGTATCCGCTTCTATTCTCTAGTATGGTTGTCTCTACAGGTACGATAGTTTACGAAAGAGAAAGGGGAACACTCAAGAAAATAAGAGCCGCACCTATCCATCCGATAAGTATGCTCTTCGGCAAAACCTTAGCCGCTCTGTTTCAGACAGCAATATCCATAATAGTCATGGCAGTTTTGGCTCTGGTCCTGCTTAATCCAAGTCTCAATTGGAACGTGCCACTGCTTATTCCAATATTTTTCTTAGGCTCGATTAACGGAATAGCCTTAGGCTTAATAATCTCATGCATTGGCAGGGCGCCACAAGAAGCTTCAAACGCTGCTACAACAATAGCTGTTGTGCTTCAGTTCTTCACAGGAATGTATTTTCCGATCGATTATCTTCCAACGTACCTTCAGCAGGCTGGGCGGTTTATACCTATGACTTATGCAGCTCAGGCGTTGAGAGACATAATGATTCGCAATGTTACCCTGAGCGACTTGTTGGTGCCGATGGCAACTCTGGCCGTTGCGGCAGTTATCCTGTACGGGATTGGTGTTCTTCTATATAGGAGATGGGTTGAAAAAGAATAAGGAATCTTTACTGCGTTTTTTAACTGTTGCGAAAGCCTTTTAGCTGTCTGAAGCTATGTAGAATACTGATATTTGGGTGTAGTAGATGACACAGCGTAGATTCTTTAGAATAAGACTCTCAGCAAGAGAAACAGCTTCAATAGCCGTATTTGCAGCTCTAATCGCAATAGTTACAAGACTTCCAGGAATCCCTATCTCGCTGGGAATTCCATCAGGAAGAATCGAGTTTTCAGTTCCTCTGTATCCTTTGGCCGGAATCCTTCTCGGACCTTGGATTGGCGCCTTAGCTGTCATCATAGGCAATTTTGTTGCGTGGATTATTCCGACATCAAGTGTTTTAGGTCTGCTCCTTATTCCGGCAGGAGCCTTTGGAGCCTTATGCGCTGGCTTCTTAGTGAGGCGAACAAGATGGGCGAGTTGGAAGAATGCTGCTGTTTTGCTTGTATTTCTGATCGCGCTTTGGTACGTTACACCTATCGGATTTGAGGTGCCTTATTATCCATTTTTCCTGCATGTTCCTGCTTTAATATTGATCCTGATCTTCAGACATAGGATTTTTGATTTTGTAAACAGTGCCTCCAAAAGATTTGTAACATTGGGCATTGGAATTGCCAGTTTCGTAGGTGTAATGGCTGACCACATGTGGGGCAATGTGATGTTCCTTACGTCTGTAGAATATGTTATAGATATGAAGGCTTTTAGAGACGCTCTTAGAAACATAGGCATGGCAATAACCCTTGGCTTTTCAGCTAGCAAGCCAATGGCACCGTGGGTATATGATATGACTGCTAATCCTACTTTGGGAGACTTTTTCATGTTCGCTATTCCAATAACCACTGTCGAACGCGTAATATTCACAGTAATTGCCACGCTGGTAGGTGTAAGCGTTATCATGGTCATTGGAAAGGTTTTCTTCGCATCCCCTAAAACTTAAAAACCTAAGAAAAAGAAATTAACAAGAGAAGCAAGCTGTTCCTTAACAAAGATTCTAACAGGTGAATGGTATGACCAAAGCTTACCCCTACGTGGTTTTCCTTCCTGCAAAACAAAAGGATGATGTTCTATCAGCTATTTTCGGCTCTAAGGCTGCAGTAGACATCTTAAAATTTTCAATAACCAGCGGAATTTCAAATAGAATCTATCAAAAAGAACTAATTGAAAAACTCTCATATTCCAACAAAACAATAATTGAACATCTAAAATCGCTGACAAAGCTGGGAGTTCTAGACGAGAGCATGGTGAAAACGCAAAACGAAAACCGAATTGTCTGGTTGAAATCCTATCAGTTAACAGATGTCGGGAAATGGTTTGCTCTCTTGCTTGCAGAAAAGAAAGACATGTCAAAAGAAGAAAAGGCGCAAATATTTCAGAATATTTTCAGAAGGTACATACGGTGGGCTGGAGACCTTTCAAAGAAACTGAATGTGGAAAAGAAAGTTCTAACAGAAATTTTTCTTGAAGAAACAAAACAGTAGCGGAAGAAAATTGAAAACCACAGTTGTCGCAGTCATTGGTGGCAAAAGCTCTGGGAAAACAACTACAATCGAAATTTTAACAAAAGAGTTGACCAAGAGAGGCTACAAAGTTGCCGCGGTAAAACATGTTCCTGAGCCAAACTTCACAATAGATACGGAAGGGAAAGACACATGGCGATATGCCAAAGCAGGGGCAAAAACGATTATCAGCGTTGCATCAAGCGAAATTACAACCATTGAAAAAGTCAATCAGGAGAGCATTTCTCTAAGTAAGATCTTGAGAAAATGTAAGGGCAACGATATAGTCTTCATAGAAGGATTAAAAGCGCTCCTAGCCAAAAGAACCAATATACAAAAGATTGCAATTGTCAACTCCGAAAAAGAGGCTTTGGACGCATTGAAACGTTTCAAACCCCTCTTGGCTTTTGCTGGAGCTTATTCAACCAAAAACCTGAATCTTGAAATCCCATACATAGACGTGCTTAAGGAACCAGAGAGAATAGCAGACATCATCGAGAAAATAATCAGAAAAAACTTTTGAGTGATGTGCTTTGGGCTGTGGGGCTTGGAGACTTTGTTATTTAGGGGGAGAAAGGAGAGCTTTTCGAAAAGAACAACTCATCCCCAAACCTTTCCACCCAAAGCCACTATCACAGGTTTTTCTTGCATCTCCTCTCCTAGAGAGCCTTGAAAGCTTCAAACCATCGATTATACAATGCTAACATGTCTAGTGAGACGCTTGGCTTGCGCTCTTCCAATATCTGCCTGAAATCATCCATCCGCAGGGGTCTAGGCTTAGCCTGCTTGTCATTTGCTTGACCAGACTCGAAGAATTCGCCAATAAGCTTCAGATGTGCTGACTGACAAACATCTCTTATGTCGCTTCCGGAAAATCCTTCCGAGAGCCTAGCCAACTCGTGCAAGTCAACGTCCTGAGCAAGCTGCAAACTGCCAGTGTAAAGCTTAAGCATCATCAGCCGAGTGTGATGGTCGGGAAGAGGCACAAGAATTCGCTTTTGGAACCTTCTGATGAAAGCCCAGTCTAAGTCCCACGGCTTGTTCGTAGCTCCAATAACGTAAACATGAAGGTTTTTGCCCTTATCGACAATACCATCTGTCTCTTTCAGGAATTGGTTGCGAACACGAACTTCTCCGCCGACCTCGTTTGAATGCTTTCCCATGAGAGAGTCCAACTCATCAATGAAGACTATGGCGGGTTTTCCTTCGATAGATGATTTTCTAGCTTGACCGAAAAGTTTAGCGACATTTTGCTCTGCTTCACCTAACCACTTAGACATTACCGAAGCAGCGTCTATGGAATAGAATGTAGCATCTATCTCCGTGGCAACTGCAGCAGCCAGCAGCGTCTTTCCGCAACCTGGCGGTCCGAACAGAAGAATGCCCCTAGGCCATCCCAGCGGAAACAGATCCGGCCTCTGAACAGGATATACTATGGCTTCCTTCACTGCCTTTTTAGCTGTGTCAAGCCCTACGACTTCGTCCCATTTCACTTCCGGTTTTTCTGTGATTATTAGTTCCTCGTAACTTGATTTCGTGCCTTCGGTGCCTCTTGGTTCTTCCATGCCTCCTCCGTTCTCAACTCTCGGCGCAACGGGCACAATTGCTCCTTGTAACGCCTTTATTCTTTCCTGATAAGCGATTGCGCGCTGTATGTACACTTTATTCAAACTGTATTCGGGGTATAACTGGACAAGTTTCAGCAGGCTGTCTATGGCTTTTTGATACATTGTTATTGCCATTCCTTTGGCGCCTTGCTTGTCCATGCGCACTGCTTCCAGTGCATAATTCGTTGCGGCTTTCTCGAGTTCTTCTGATGCACTCATTAACTTTGTTCTCCAGATTTCAATCCTATTTTTATTCTGCCTTTTGCCCCAAGGTTCTCAAGGGCTTTCTCAACTTCCTCAGACGAGGTTTTCAACTCTACAGAGCATCTTGCTATGTCAATTTCTCCTTTGCTTTTCCTCGCGTACTCGAGAAGGATATCTTCTAATTGCTGGTTTTCAACTGTCAAGGATATTTCCTTAAACTCGGCTTTTTTGTAAGAAATGAGAGTCTGAGAAGATTCGCCATTCGGTCCTTCAATGGTCTCTTGGCCGATTGCTTGGGAACAGTTCGCTGTCAAGGCAACCATCTCTTTCAGCTTTGTCGGTTCAGTTTCACGCGCTTTCAAAGTAGCGGGCGGCTCGGGAAGTTTCTTAGAGATTTCTTGTTCGAGGGCGATGGAGACTTCGTGCATTATTTCTTCGCCTTCGGGCGTTTTCCTGTTGACGGGTATTATAGGCTCGTCATTTGTTAGTTTGGTTGAAGAAAGAGTGTCGTTTATTGTATCTTTGACCCTGCTGAGTTCAGATGATACATCTGGCAGAACTTCAAACAGTTGCTGTGAGACATTCTGAAGAAGTCTTAGTGCAGGTTTGAGGTCCATGACTATGTCGCTGAGTTCCTGGATTGTTTCAAGTCTGATAATTACTCGTTCGATGGCTATCTCAACATTGTGCAGAAACTCTATTAGTTTTCGAACTTCAATGATTTCGCTTGCATAGATTGCTGCTTTTTCCCTATTTGCTAGGTTGTGTGCGCATGTTTCAAGAAGTATCTTGTCCCTTTGCTGAAGTCTAAAAGTTGCCTGTCCAAGTTTGTTACGCTGGATTTTCAGAGTCTGCATTGACTTGATGACTATCTCCCGCAATGGCGGAGGGTTGGAATGAATGATGCTTCTAATTGTTCTTCCCTCCCCCGCTACTCCTTGCCACAGCCTATATGTTGGATTTTCCGATTTCCTTGACATAGACGACTACTGGTGGTTCTGGAAGCTCAGGGCTTGCCGCAACCGAAGCAAAATCTTTTGAAGAGTCACCCTTCAACCTGCCTCTTTCCGGTTCACATGTTTTCAGTCTTTCGCCCAACAGAATATTTGAAAGTCTGCTCCTTGTAAGTTCCAAGTCACTCTTCTCTGTGCTTGCGCGCTTCAAGTTTTCCTGAATTATCGAAAATGCTGTCTTGTAATATTGGTCATCCACTTTTCCTATCTCATGCTCTATTTCAAGGTGCACCAAAGCGTAATTCAGTTCTCTCGATTCGCTGTGGCATCTTTCAGTCTCCTTTTCTATTATTTCCATGAGGTCTTGTGCCTCGGTTTTGAGTTGAGTCAATACGCCATCAAAGCTAGTGTGTAGTTCGGAGTAGAGTTCCTGCGAGATTCTTTTCTTGTCAACCAAGCCTTTCAGTGCTTGATCCTTGCGCCATATGAGCGGGATTTGGTCACAGAAAGCGTTTGCTTGTGTCTTCACGTTTGAGATAAGGGTCACATCAGCACCGTCGAATTTGAGGTGCTCGATAGAATTCTTTGAGAATTTTCCGTCGCCTTGCTCGATAAAGACGGCGTCAAATTTTCCGCTTGGAGTTAGAGCAAAAGAGGCTACCTTGCCGATCACTCGGCCGTATTCGTCTTTGATCTGCTTTCCGATTGAAAGAAAAAGGTTGGGATTGTGTGACATGGTTTTCCTCCTTTATTTTCTACGAAGTTTCTGTTGGTGCTTTTTCGCCTAGCGTCGTTGCTGGGATGCCTGAGATTCCTGGTGGCAGTTCTGGGAACTTGTCTTTGACTTTCTGTTCTGCAACTGTTGCTGCTTCTGTTAGGATTTTCTGGGCATCTTCGTTGACTGAATCGAAGTTAATTGACATTCCTGAGCCTTGGCCTGCCTCAATCATTATACCGCTTAGCATGTTGCCTATTTCTCCTAGCTCGTTTTCTGCCTCGGGGAAGACACTCACAAGTCCGGCTCTGACTGATCTTAACACGCCTACTGCTGGTCCTAATGTGGAAACTACATCTCCGAGTTCTGATACAGTTCGTAACCTTAATACTATCTGTTCAAGGGCGAGTCTTGCGTTTATGATAAGCCTTTCCATCTTTCGTATTTCCGCTAGTTCGCTGGCAAAGACATTTGCGCGCGCAACGTCATGTTTAGAAAAGGCGTCAACAATCCTTGCGAATATTGTTTTGTCTCTCTGGCTGAACCTTTCCGATGCCTGATCAAGCTTTTGAACCTGCAACTCAATGCGTCTAACAGCGAAGTCAAGGCGCGGCTTCAAAGGACCCGGTGGCCTCACAGCAATCTTTATGCGGTCAGTGATCGGTTGATCATCTCTCTTCGATTCCCATCTTTTCGCAAATCTTTCTGACAAATTAATACCTCCAAAAATAGAAAGCTGCGCAAAACAATCTTATACATTTTTAATATGTCTAAAACATGCGCGTATATACATGGCGCTATATGCCCAGCAGAAAGCGGTTTTTTACTTTAATTTTACAATCATAGGCAACATGGCTAGTTTGCACTTGTTAGACATAATTGTGTAAGTTAGACTAAAAAGAGGCTTTCAATGCAATGTTTAGCGAAAGGTGAATTTGATGAGTGAAAGGCTAAAGATTTTCATCTTAGTTGCCATATTGGGATTCGCTGCGGGAGTCATCGCTGACGTTACTGCGGAATACGTGATTCCAGCCTTAGCTTCAATATTGCCTGCATTTCTTAATGCACGGTATCTGTTGTCAGGGTTTGCTGGTGCTTGCCTAACAATCCTCCTAGTGAGCGTATGGGCATACATAACTGGTTCTAGAGAAAGATAGCGGATCCTTCCTCTCCTTTCTTTGTTCATGAAATTCTAGTTTTTTATTGGTTTTTCTGGACTCAGGAGCGGAAAAAGATGTCATCCGCGTTTAAGCGTACTCGTACCTCGATTACCTCATCGTCCATATTTTTGAATATCATCCAGCTTTATTTCCTTTTCCTAAAGATTTTGCATAGTCAATTTCCGTGACATATTCAAGTCTACCTCAACAAATGCACATGCCTCATCCAAAGTTTAACAACTTTACATGGAAGCATTAGTATCTGTGTGAAAGAACGGATTTTCCAAATGCACGTATATCATGGTGTTTTTTAGTGCCATTAAACCAAGCATATACGAGTCCATACAGTGAAACTTGTATAACCTTGCGTGCACGCGAAATCTGACCCGAACGATCTGATACAAGTCTTCATTGGGAGATGTGCCGCTTTAATTCGGGAGGTTCGACTGAGTAAACTTCCACAAATCCGCATTGTCGGAATCGAAAGGCAACGGCCTTCTCACCCCCACCCGTGTACCAGACGCTCTCGGAGGGAACAAATCTGAACCAATCACCTCCCCACTTGGCACGAGCCAGGATCCCTCGGTCCATTTGTCCTCCGCATTTTGGGCATTTCTTGGATTCGGTCATTTGTATCAGGAAAAATATTCTCTACCGATCCTTTTAAAGCATGTCTAGCCCGCATATTATCCGAGAAGGCAATCCAGCTTGAACTTCTAGAGAGCTCTAGATTTTGATGTGGATAAAAGGATAAACCTCTAGTCAACAGTAATAGTGTTGGCATACGCAAGTGCGTGATAATGAAGTGTCAACTGTTTTCAATTCTCTCGCTAGACTAGTACGCGAAGCTCTAGCTGAGCTTGGGTTTTCAGAACCCACCTTGCCACAGGTTATGGCTATTCCGCCGATTCTGAACGGTGAGAATGTTCTTTTGATTGCGCCTACGGGGACAGGAAAGACAGAGGCTGTTCTTCTTCCCATTTTCTCAAAGCTAATTCAGCGGGAAACGAAAAAAGGAATTGCGGTGGTTTATGTTACGCCGTTGAGGGCGCTTAACCGAGACTTGTTAAAACGCTTGTCTTTTTGGGCTGATAGGCTGGGTATTTCGGTTGAGGTTAGGCACGGAGATACTGAGTTGAAAATTCGCAGGAAACAGGCGATTTCTCCGCCGGACATGCTTGTTACAACGCCTGAGACGCTTCAAGCTATTCTTCCAGGCTCGCGAATGAGAAAACACCTAAGTAATGTCCAATGGGTTGTCATTGACGAAGTCCATGATTTAGCATCAAGTAAGCGCGGCGTTCAGCTTGCAATAGCCTTAGAGCGGCTTCGCGAAATTACTGAAGCAGAGTTTCAAAGAATCGGCTTGTCAGCTACTGTTGGCAATCCCAAGGAAGTTGGACAGTTTATTGCTGGAACACATAGACCTGTCCGCGTGGTTGAGGCTTCGCTTTCTAAAGGCTACAAGTATCATGTGGAGAACCCTGCGCCAACAGACGTTGATTATGAGTTGGCTGGGAAACTTGCAACAGCGCCCGAAGCGGCGGCTAGGATAAGGCGGTTGGCTGAACTTGTTGATAGCCACAAGTCTACTTTGATTTTTGTGAACAGTAGAGGCATCGCGGAGATGTTGGGACACAAGTTCAGCCAGCTACAGAGAAGTGACATAGCTGTTCACCACGGCTCTTTATCCAAAGAAGAACGCGTACAAATCGAAGACGAGTTCAAGGCGGGCGTTTTGAAGGCGATAATCTGCACAA
>DATBWI010000075.1:0-7394 GCA_036514855.1 Bathyarchaeia archaeon
CTCTCTGACATCATTGAGCGTTTGAACATGCTGAACAGTTGTAGCTAAACCAATCTTGCGCCATTTTTCCAACATAGGCAACGCTTTCACGACAACCTCATTAACATCTAGAGTCGCCCTCGCCTCAACATAAACCGTCGGAACCCGCTCGTGCTTAACCATTCGCGAATGCCCATAATGAACAATCAAGTCCGCACCTAAGCTTTCAGCTTCAGCCGTTGCCAAATCACATGCCCCATAACAAGGGTCTGCTGAAACAATAGCTTGAACGCCGAGCTTTTCAATAAACTTCGCCAGACGCGGACCCTCAGGCTGCAGTCCCTCAGGAAGCTGGATTAAAATGCACTTTGCTCCAAGCTTATGGATTTCCTGTTTTATTCTCTCCTCTTCAAAATCAAAATTCTTCATACAAACACGCCCAAAGCGTTGTTTGAAATGAAACAGTGTCGGAGAAGACTAAAAGGGTGGAAAATGAAAATTGTTATTACGCTGTCCATTCCCAATCTGGCTTTGGCTTTACAACCTTATTGCCTAAAGCTCTTTCTCTCTGCTCAGCAAGCTGTTCAAGCATTATCTTCTGCTCTATACTCGCCACAAGCTTCTTGGTCGCAACAACCGCGTCATTGTTTACGGAAATGCTGTCAATCCCAACCCTTACTAGAAACTCTGCAAAGTCAGGAAGATTCGAAGGCCCTTCTCCACATATCGAAACTGTACAGCCATTCTCATGTGCCACCTTAATCAAGTGCGCTATTATCCTTTTCACTGCTGGATCTCTTTCATCAAAGTATCCCATCTGCCCCAACCGTTCAGAGTCTCTGTCAATCATAAGAATCCCCTGTGTCATGTCATTTGAGCCGATTGAGTAGCCATCGCAGAGTTTTGAAAACTCGTCCGCAAGTATTGCAATAGACGGAGTTTCCGCCATAAACCACACTTTGAAATCCCTCGACCTCTCCAAGCCTTCCTCCTTCATGATCTCAAGACACTTCTTCGTTTCCCACAACGTGCGTACAACTGGAAGCATCACCCACACATTCTTCAAACCCCACTCCATGCGGCACTTCTGTATCGCTTGACACTCTAGCCTGAAGGCTTTCTCATACCACTTGCTTATGTAACGGCTGCAACCTCTCCAACCAAGCATCGGATTAGCTTCAACAATCTCATACTTATCGCCGCCCTTCAGTTCTCGGTACTCATTCGTCTTGAAGTCGCTGAAACGCACGACAACTGGGCGCGGCTGAATTGCCCTTGCAACCGTGGCGATTCCCTCAGCCAACTTATCCACAAACCTCTGACCCTGCCCAGTTTCCACAAAGTACAACGGATGTTCACCTATGTAGCTGGCTAAGATAAACTCTGTACGCATCAATCCTATGCCTTCAAAAGGCAAGTCCTTGTAATCATCAACTTTTTCAGGAACACCGAGATTCATGTAAATCTTTGTCGCAGTTACAGGCACAGACTGGAAAACGCCACCAGCAACGATTGCCCCAGCAGCAGAAACACCCCCAGAAGAAAGTTGTTTTGCCACTGTTTCCAACACTCCCTCATAAACGACGCCGCTCTGGGAGTCAACAGTATACTCCTTACCATTAACCATAAGCTGCGTGCCGTTTTCTGTTCCTACAACGCAGGGGATTCCGAGTTCTCGACTCACAATAGCCGCATGACATGTTACTCCGCCCTTATTGGTCACTATGGCGCCGGCAAGTTTCATGAAGGGCACATAGTCGGGATTAGTCATGTCCGTAACGAGGATGTCGCCTTTCTTCATCACTTTTGCAGCTTCTGTAGGATTGGAAACAACTTTTGCCGTGCCTATGCCATATCCTCTCTTTCCAGCGGCGATTCCCTTGACAACAACTTTCAACATTTCAGGTTTCATCCGTTCAACTTCGCCTGTCGCAGGTGCCTCTGCAAGTTTCTGGCTCCAGACAGTTTCGGGTCTTGACTGCACTATGAACATGTTGCTTGGGAAGGAAATGTCGCCATCGATTGCCCATTCAATGTCCTGCGGCTTTCCGTAATGTTGTTCAATGCGTTTGGCTAATTCTGCAAGCCTAAGGATTTCATCATCGGTCACGCATGGCTGCTCCTGCATTCCTTCCGGAACTGTCGAGTGCACGGTTTTGCCAGTGTTGGGGTCGCGGACGTACTGCACTGTCTTCTTAGAAATCCGCCTCTCAGCAATGTTTAAGGTTCTTTTGTCAACAATAAAATCATCGGGTGTTACAGATCCGGAAACAACAGCCTCACCTAGACCATAATTACCTTCAATAACTATATGATTGGGATCTCCAGTCACGGGATTTATTGTAAACATGACCCCTGCAGCCTTGGAATTCACCATTTTTTGAACTCCAACGCTTATCAGAACTTTTTCGTGAACAAAGCCCTTCTCAGTGCGATAGAAAATCGCGCGCGGAGTGAATAGACTCGACCAACATTTAACAGTGCTTTCAAGAAGCTCATTGACGCCCTTGACGTTCAAAAACGTTTCCTGCTGTCCGGCAAATGATGCATCAGCCAAATCTTCAGCAGTGGCACTTGACCTCACGGCCACAAAAACGTCTTTTGTCCCGAGTTTTCTGCCCATCTCCTCATAAGCCGACTTTACAGCCTCTGCAATCTCTTTCGGCATAGGAGTCGATTCAACCAATTCACGGATTTTTTTAGAAGCTATCTCATACTGCGCCGGATCATTAGGATTCGTAACAGTATCCTTTATAATATCATAAATCTTTTCAGCAATTTGGGTTTCATCAATAAACTTCTTGTAAGAATAGGCTGTTATTGCGAAACCTGGCGGGACTGGGATGCCTGCATTGGTCATCTCGCCCAAGTTTGCGTTTTTACCTCCCACTGATGGGATGTCCGTTTTTCTCAAACTTTCAAACCAAATAACTAAATCCTTTTTGATATCACTCAACTGCTTTCACCTCTTCCGTTCGAACCTTTTCAACAACAATCCTACAAGGCATCGGAAGTTTTGAGCTTCCTAGCCTCAAAGCCTTTTTTGCAAGCTCAACGCCGTCTGCATTGACGTTTATTGTTATGATTGTTTGACCGGATTCTACACGTGCCGCTGTTCCGATCGGTTTTCCGAAAGACCTGCGCATGCCATCCTGAAGCCTGTCAGCGTGAGCGCCAAAAATCATCTTATTTTCCCGAAGAATGACATGAGGATAAGGATGAACATGTAAACGATAATTATTCACAAGCTTATCCATTAAAGGACGATTTGATGCAACACGTACCGCCTCTAGGGCACTATGACGGATCTGGGCTCTTTCCATGCTGATAAGCCTAGCCTCATATTCAAATTTCGTCTTGGAGTCTCCCATGGTGAACTTGGTGATCTTCGGCGGGGGAAAACCCTTAATAAACTCTGTTCTCGTGTAGGGCTGTCCTTTCACTTTTCTGTAATTTTTTGCGCGCATTTCAAATCCCCTTCTCCATACCATAACCGTAATATTTAAACAATTTGCAGACGAAACTTGATTAAAGTTATGAATCTCAAATCAATCTCCAAAATAAAAAGTGCTTAACACTTGTTTGTCATATGCTTACTGGCTTGTTTTGCAACCATACCTTAGCAAGCTCGTCAAAGTTCGTGAAGACCTTTTTCAAAATTGGAATGTACATCTGCATTTCCTCGACACTCAAGTATTGGAATTGGTACTCTCCCATGTACGGGGCGGGTTCGCCTTCCCTAGTCACAAATTCTATGTGCATAAATGGGTCTCCACGTTTTATCGTGATAGGACAACGATCGTTACTCAGGTTCACAATTTCTAGGGCAAGCCTGCCAATAAAACCGCTGTGAACTTTTGCCGCATTTAGAAAGGATAGGCCCATCCTTCCGTACTTGCTTTTGGCTGTCAAGTGAGCGACATAGTTTGGTGGAGTGAAAATTATTTCGTGTGATATGATGTTTTTGTGTTCTAGATAGTGAAGGGTTGTTTCTTCTTTGACTGTGAGGATGTAGCCGTCTCCGTCTAGCAGGTTATGATCATAAGGGTATACGCACTTGTAGTTTTCAATAAGTTCTTTTAGTTTATCTTTGCCCAGGATACACATGTTACTAGCACTCCTTAGTGCGTCTTTCTAGCATTACTTAGACTGTTGTGTTATATAGTTTTGGATTTCAGTTGTTTGCGCGAGCAATTGGTGTAAGCATGTCTGTTTAGAGCCAAATATTCTTTGTTTGGTTTTGTGTTTCTTTTTGTGGCGTAGTGTTTATGGAATTGGTGTTTTGTTGAAAACGAAACAAACGCATTGTCGGATTGGGAATAGCTCACAATGGTTACAAACGCGCAATAAAATGGTCTTACTACGTGCGATTCATGTTCTTGGCGTGGGCTGAGATTATTGCCAAGGTTGACGCATCCGCATCGTAAATGGAATACCAGCCGAGTGTCTCATGCGGCGGATCGCCAACCCAACCGTTGCCAGGTCGAGCTTTGCCCGCCCAAGCCCAAAAGTTATCGCCTGCAACAGCGCCACCTGTTGACATGGAAGTGTAAACTTCTTCGAACATGGCTGAGTAAAAACGGTCTCTGAACGTCGTCGGTGAGTTCGGATCATAGATGTCGTGAATTGATTCCCAGTCGCGGGCTAGACCAAACTCTTCAAGTACGAGAGGCTTGCCTAGAATCGCCGCTTTTGCCGCGTGGTCTCGAAAGTAATTACGTGCATTCACTTCTGCATTTGCATAAGTGGAAGGACTGGTCGGGTTATACCATCCCCAGTTTTGCGGCCATATGTGAATGGTCGCGTAATCTATGTCTGGACCATCGTGAGTTTGGAGGAAGTTGCCGCCAACGCTGCCCTCTGAACCAGTTGTGACTAGGTGATTCGGGTCAAGTGATTTGATGTAAGCTGCTGTTTCATCAACCCATTCGGCAGGGTAGTTTCGTGGTTCATTGGCTAGCTCCCACGAGAAAACCGTTGGGTCATCACGATATTTCAGTCCTGTATACGAGTCCGTGTGGTCGATTATCGCTTTTATGTGGTTACGATACCATGTCTGGCACTCCTTATGACTGTAGAATCGCGCCGCGTATGCCATAAATGCGTCAAAGCCATGTTCCGGCGGGTATGGAATGGGTGTTCCTTCGTGCCACGAAACGTATTGCGACATGCCGCCTGACCATTGCCAATAATTGTTGAGCACCATCACAGTCCGCATTCCTCGCATGTGCATCTGCGCTAAGAGATAATCTAATCCGTCAAGAACGCTGGGGTCGTACACTCCCGGAGAAACCATCAATGCAGGAGTCATTCGATAAGGTTCCGTGTTTGGACCCTCAGACGCTGCCATGACGCGCAAGTTTGTCACGCCGAGTTGCTGCAAAAGATCCAGTTCTTCACCAAGCCTAGTTCGATTGCCACTCGAGCCTTTCACAGCTAGGTTCATCCCCTGCCAAAAGTTGGCGCCAGCAAAGTAGTGTTGATGCCCGTTCAGCATGAATTTGCCGTCGTTGACCGTTACAAATTTGCCGGCAACGGGTAAGCTGTTTTGCGTGGTTTGCGTAACCTTTCTAGGTGGAAGAGAAACCGTAATTCCAAGAACGGTCAAGGCAATCACAATAATTACTGTCACCGCAGCTATTTTCCTTTTCAACGCCATCCCAATGTTTCCAAGAAGGTAAGGGCTATCAGTGCGTGGCCAACCGGTAGAGGGTGGACACCGTCACCAGAAGTCCATGCGAAGCAAGGACGTGCCAAGACGCCTTGTTCGAAAGCTGAATTGATAGGAATGAGGATGGCATCGTATTCCGCGGCTAGTCTTCGGATGATGTCGTTGTAAGCGCGTATGCCGAGTTTTCTCTTCAGTTGATCTTCATCTCCAACATAGAATATTTCGAACATTATGAGTTTAGCATGTGTTTTTTCTCGGCTTTCATCAAGAATCCAACGGTAAGATTTCTCAAACTCACGTAAGCGTTCATTCAAATCTCTGGTTGCTTCATAATCATGCACAACATTATTGATTCCAATGGCTATTGATATCCAGTCAGGCTTCTCTCCAAGGACGTCTACCGTCCATCTTTCAGCTAAGCCCTGGACAACATCGCCGCTTATTCCCTTGTTCACCCATTCAATACTCCTGCTCGGATACTTCGCAGAGGTGAGGCTTGCTGCTATTGAAACATACCCGTCTCCAAGCGGCGGAACCTGATCCCGTCGCCCACAGTCAGTAATGCTATCACCAATGAGAACAATCTTCTGATCCGACTGAATCTTAAAGTCTAACATTGAATCCCTCTCTACATAAAATTCAAGTCAACTGCTCACTTACCACGAAAGCGAATAAATCTTTTGATTCTGATGTCTGGAATTCTCGCCGGAGCAAAAGTCTGCTTCACGGCTTTGCATCGCCAAAGTAAAAAGAGACGCAACCCAAGCCTTAAGTATCATTCAATTTAAAAAAGCGTGGAGCGACATAAATTGAACTCCGAAAAGCAGCACAATTTTGAAGCAATTAGCGAGTTCTTCAATAGGAAACTGGCGGATTTGGACTACGACGGAATAATAGGAGTTGCCAAATTCCAAAACGTTTACAATGGTCTGATGCCAGCGCAAAAAACTAGACTAGAGCAGATGTGCGGCGAACAATTTCAGACTCTCTTGAAGAGCGGATCCATAATCTGCACAGCCATGGCTTATCCAGAACGCGTAATCGACTGTATTGATGCTAGATTGAGAGATCAAGCCGTTGACAAGGTCAGATGGAACGCCTACGCAAAAGAATACAACACACTTAACAAGATTCTGAACGCAACGGCAAAGGATATTGCAGATCGTTTTGGCGGCGTAGTAATACCGCCCGTCACGGGAATAACCGTTAAACATGTAGACGAATATTACGGGAAAACAATCTCTCACAGAGTCATAGCTGAAAACGCTGGACTTGGATGGCGAGGCAAAAACGAACTAGTAGTGAACGAGAAACTGAGTTGCGCTCTAAGATTTGCATCAATAATAACAAACCTTCCCTTGAACCACGGAAAAAAGCTTAACGCATCATGCGGAGAATGCGAGGCATGCCTCGAAGTGTGCCGGATACTTAAAAACAAGAATAGAATGCAAGACTATAGAGAAAACTGCAGAAGATACATCACCAATCTGGACTTAGAGACTGACGTTTGCGGAAAATGCATCAAAGCCTGCTATCGCAACGGCATATACAGCCATAAATTCAAACTAAGATAATAGAAGAAGGCTCAAATCCTATGAATTGTCAATTTTGCGAGAAGAATGCCTTCTACAAGTGCTCAGTATGCGGCAACCTAGTGTGCGCAGAACATACAAAGCTCCGAGCAACATGCCCGTTATGCACAAAGAAAACTGCCACGCATTACAAAATCAAAAAAGTAACCACA
>DATBWI010000076.1:0-3254 GCA_036514855.1 Bathyarchaeia archaeon
AAGGGATGAATGGATAGAAACTATGAAAAATTCCATTGGGAAAATTGCCTACTATTACAACAGTCACAGAATGATGCGCAGGTACGTGACAGAAGCCTATCTCTAACCCTCCAAGTTTCGATTGCAGCCTCTCTCCAATAAGTGATACAAGTATTCTGAGCTGTGCTTTATATGGACAGCTTTTTTAAGCATAAAGCCACTACTATGAGTAATGCGACTGATTCTTATTATGCTTGGTGAGGTGGTTCTTCTCGGTGGTTCAATCTTGGTTTTTCGAAGCGTTTGGATGCTGCTTGACCAATACTTTGGTAACTCTAACCTATGGCCATTGCTAGTAGTTGGCATGGTCTTAGCCGTACTAGGACTCCTACTGATAAACTATGAAGTCAAATGTGAAATGAAAGACCCAAAGAAAACTGGGTAACTACCTAATATTCTGAAAAACGCCTTCTATAATTCATAGTCCTGACTGCAATACCTCAAGCTGCCATAACCGCAAGAGACAGACTGCTCCATCAAAACACGATTTTTGCATAAATAGGGTCTCAGTAAAAATTTTACGCTGGGCTTTTCCAAATGCCAAAACATTTTGCCTCGAATCAAAACGCCCTCTGATCCTTCAAGTAATGTAATAAGCAAGCTCCGAGGCCATTGGTTTGCTCCAAACTCTCGTAGCGGAGCTGAAAACTATGGCGCGGAAGAAGGGCAGGCTCAGAGCTCAGCGTGTTCAAAGGCAGAGAAGCCAAACTAAACCGCGCCATATTCCAGAGCTTAGCAGCCAAAGGACCACAAACGATTTATGACATACACAAAGACGTTAGAACTTTTAGAGGGCTGAAACGCACCCACTACGCAAACGTAAACAAGCGCGTCAGATCTCTAGAGAAACTATGTTACCTGAGAATAGTGAACGCTCAGACCACACAGGCAGGCTTCAAAGCCGCTATTTACGAACTGACCAACACAGCCTATTTGGCGTTAATACTTAGCGCAATCAGCATAGATGACCTGCTTAACCGGCTCGGCGATAGGGCAGCACTGCAAATTTTAGCAGTACTTGCGGAGTCAACCTCAAAAACCAACGCGTAACCAACCGTAAATTAAGTCCAACAAGTATTTCCCGCGGAAGAAGCGAAAATGTGCGCTTTTCCAGAAACATCAGAGAAAGCTTTGTTTTGAGCCATCACTTCGCCAGTTTCTTTTTTCTAAATAGGACCTCAGGAACTAAGAGGAAGCCTGAAAGAGACAGTATAGCAACAACCGCCCAATCAGTCAAATCTAACATGGCTGTCTGAAACAGGAATTGTAACGCAGGAACATAGATAACTGCAAAAGTAGACAATACAGAAATCCCTACCGCTGCAAGCAATGCTTTGTTATTTAGAAAACCAACTCTGAATGCATTGCGATTTTCTGATCGGCAATTCCAAATAACTACAAGCTCATAGAAACATGCCACGATGAAGACCATGGTTCTTGCCTTATCAAGTGACCCATGCACGCTGAATCCCCACCAGAAAGCAAAGATTTCCACAGTCAACTGCACAAGCGTGGACGCAAGAATGAAAACTAGAGTTCCATGTAATATCCCCTCTTTAGGGCTACGAGGCGGTCTCTGCATCACATCATCGATCGGCGGATCCATGCTTAAAGCCACAGCTGGAGGACCATCAGTTACCAGGTTCAGCCACAAAATCATCGCGGGAAGAAGCGGTATTGGCAACCCAATCAAGGCGAAAGAACTGATCAGAATCAGCTCGGTAAAATTAAGCGCTACAAGGAACCTGATAAACTTGCGAATGTTATCATAGACTATTCTGCCGCCCCTGACTGCGTTCACTATGGTCGCAAAGTTGTCGTCTGCCAAAACCATGTCCGACGCTTCCTTTGTAACATCAGTGCCGGTGATGCCCATGGCAATGCCAATATCGGCTTGTTTCACTGCAGGCGCATCGTTAACGCCATCGCCTGTCATGGCGACAACATGGCCCTTCTTTTTTAAAGTCTGTACAATCCGCAGTTTGTTTTCAGGAGAAACTCTAGCATATACTCGGACCGTTTCAACAATTTCTTCAAATTCATCATCGCTTTTGGTGTCAAGTTCTTCGCCGGTGAGAGCAAGCTCTGTCTTTAAAATACCAAGTTCTTTAGCTATGGTCACAGCGGTCAATTTATGATCCCCAGTGATCATCACTACCTTTATTCGACCTTGCTCGCACAGTTTAACTGCTTCTTTAGCTTCCTGGCGTGGTGGGTCAATCATCCCCACAAGTCCCACAAAAACCAGATCTTTCTCCAGATTCTTCTCATCGTAGCTTAACATTGTGTCAGGTATCTCTCGGTACGCCATGCCTAAAACGCGCAACGCCTGATTTGCCATTTCCTCATTCATGCCCAGAAGCTCGATTTTAAGTTCATCATCTAGCCGTTTTTGTTTTCCTTCCAAATGAATAAACCTGCAAAGTTGCAGAACCTTCTCAGGAGAGCCTTTTACATACGCTACTCGACGCCCTTCTGGCGTATCATGAACAGTGGTCATTAATCTCCTGTTAGAGCTAAACGGTATCTCAGCCACGCGAGGATACCGCTTTTCCACATCACCGACCTTCATGGTGCTCTTAGAAGCAGCCACAATCAATGCCCCTTCAGTTGGATCTCCCAGGACACGCGATCCATCAATGCTAGAATTGTTGCAGAGGGCGCCTATTCTCAATATCAGGTCGAGACCGCCATTCTCAGCACGCGTAATGGGCATTCTGTCCGCTCGAAACTCGCCTGCGGGTTCATAGCCCGTGCCGGTGACCTCAATTGTCTTGTTGCTTACGTATATCTTGCGTACAGTCATTTCGCCTTTGGTTAATGTGCCTGTCTTGTCCGAGCAAATGACCGTGGTTGAACCCAAAGTCTCCACGGAAGCGAGCCTCCTGACCACTGCGTTTCGTTTAGACAATTCTCTGGCACCTAACGCAAGGGTGACCGTTACTACAGCAGGCAATCCCTCCGGAACTGCAGATACGGCCAAAGCTACAGAGGTAAGCAGCAAGTCGATTTCGATGCTTCCGTTTCGAATCAACGAAAAGACCAGTATCGTTGCTGCCGCCACAACGACTATTATGCCAATTTTCTTGGCAAATTTGTCAAGCTTAAGTTTGAGCGGTATCTCTTCCTTCTCAACTGTTTGCACCATTTCAGAAATTTTCCCAAACTGAGTGTTAATTCCAGTCGAGGTAACAACGGCTTTTGCTCTTCCATAA
>DATBWI010000077.1:0-42340 GCA_036514855.1 Bathyarchaeia archaeon
CAAAGGCCCACTGGCTCACTTGCCATTTTTCTAAGCCCCTTTTTTCCGTCTGTCGGGTCTCGAGGCCAGCGCGATAACCACTCCGCCACCCCGGCACTCAACAAGAACATTCTGTAATGCAGCTTTTAGCTTTACCCCAAACGCAGTGCAAAACTTTGCTATTTACTACGTACAAGCGAGGGAAACAGCCACTTTTTGTTTTTTCTCTGCTTGCGCTTGTCCCAATCATGTAGAATCTTTGTGGCTTCGTTGGCAACTTTTATGGCGTTTTCTTCTCCTGCTCCTTCTTCGAACTTGTTTGTGAATCTGTTGGCGTAAACTGCGCAGACCGAGCCAGCTCTTAACCCTTTAAGGCTTGCCAGCGTGTATAGCGTGGCAGTTTCCATTTCAAAATTTAACACTCCCGCTTTCTGAAGCGTCGGAAGCAAATCTCCAATTTCGTTTGCAGGCATGTTCGTTCTGCGGTTTTGCCCAGCATAAAAGTCTGCGGTTGTCGCTGTTATGCCCACGTGATAATTGTTTATGCCTAGGCGCTCAGCGGCTTCGATCAAAGCCAACAGAGCTTCGAAACTTGCCACTGCTGGGTATTCGGGCATAACGTAGCAGTTGCTTGTGCAATCAAGGCGCACTGCCGCAGAAGAAATGACCAAGTCTCCGCAGTTAATGGATTTTTGTATGGCGCCTGTACTTCCAACACGGATAAACGTGTGCACGCCTATGCGTGAAGCTTCGTTGAAAGCGATAGACATGGATGCTGGACCAATACCGCTGGACAAAGCTGAGACGGGCACCTCTTTGTATTTGCCAGTGAAACTTCGAAACTCGCGCCGACTAGAAACCTCTTGAGCTTCTTCCCAAAGTTTGGCGATTTTCGGAACGCGGTCAGGATCGCCTGGCACAAGCAGATACCCTGCTAGGTCGCCCTTCTTGCATGCAATGTGATATTGCTTGCCGCCGGAGGAGTTTGGATGCAAATTTCCTCACCAAGACTAAGATTGACCTTACAACATTTAATAATAGCGCATATTTGAGGAAAGTTCGTTCGGAATAAGGTAGCGGTCTGAAGGTACTGTGATGCAGGGTTTATTTCTGTTGCGGCGCTAGGTTATGAGTCGGGCGTAGGTTTGATATTGATGGCGACCTTTCTCCATGTCGAATTCGCATTCCCAAACGGCGAGAAGCGTATTTAGCCACTTGTAATGCGGGTCTGCCGTGGAAAAGTGCACAGTCGCAGACGTGATCCAACTATTCGGATTCGCTTTATCCGGTTTTGATGAAGAAGCCTATGCTGTCAAAGTGGATGATTGCTTGGCGGGGGTTTTGAGCCTTACGGAATCGCAAATGAGAAATCTAGCTTCGTACAATTGGCTCTTGGAGCTTTGCCAGCAGGACAACTTAGACAATTATATTTTGATCTTGCAAGGTTAGAAATGATTATGTGCTGGCCCAGAGAAAATGCAGTCATAGCGTTTTTCTTGGGAGCTTTCAGATAAGGAATTTTACGTATAAACAAAAAGGGAAAAAAAGGGAAAGATGTTTTAGAGTTCTGATCGTTGCTACGGTGGTGGAGTTGGTTGTCCGAAATCAATCGCAATTCTGGTTAAGTCGACGATGTCTATCTCGCGACTGTTATCCACGTCTGCGATTGTGATCCACCTATCATCGTCTGGCGTTGAACCGAAGGCTAATGCGGCAAGAGTTATGTCAAGTATGTCTACTATTCCGTCACCGTTCAAGTCGGCGTTGTTTGGATGGAGACTGAAGACAATAGACAGTAAAGCTCCGTTTGTCGCTACCTGCTGGTATGGACCAGCGGGGAGTATGGGCATGGATTCGTCAGAGAAGCCTATCCAGTAGTAGTTGTTCCAGATGTACCAGTCTGGGTGTCCTCCGAACGGTATAATTGGCAAATTCTCTCCAATGATTACTTGGATATCGTTGGCGATTTCCTGCTGCGCTTGTGAACCAGCAGGGACTGTGTCAAGCGATTGAATCAGACTGACAAGCGTTGCGTTCCTGTAGCTGCCATAGTGGTTCCAAAGTCCTTCATATGCGCCTACGAACATCTGGTTGTAGCGCTCATACATGTTGCCGTTCATGCCCCAGTGCATGACGAAGTGCACGAAATCATAGTTGTTTGCATCCATCGTAGTGGTTGCGCCACCCCAA
The DNA here is from genome assembly GCA_036514855.1 of Bathyarchaeia archaeon. Taxonomy (GTDB): domain Archaea; phylum Thermoproteota; class Bathyarchaeia; order Bathyarchaeales; family Bathycorpusculaceae; genus DATBWI01. Next base: position 2,170 of record DATBWI010000077.1, read on the forward strand.
TCGAGCCAGAGTGCTGTCATGGGTATTCCGAGAAGTTCGTTTATCGCGGCCAATGCAATTACGTCTATTGCGTTAACGTCTGTCCATCCAGCCCAGTCTAAGAGTTCCCATGGGCCAAGCGCCACGTTTGTGCCTTCAACGGCAGGCAACGCGTCCACGATTGGGTCGCGGTCAGGATAAGTGGCAAGATAGTCGTCACTTGGACCAGCCGTTGTGTACCATATTCCATCAATTTTGTCGCAGTATTGCTCTAAGAGTGCATTTCCGTATGCCCCTGTCGGGTCATATGGAACTCTGTATTGCTCTTCAAGAGTCTCGTTTATCAGCAACCGAGCAAGACCGTCGTCTTTAGGCATCAAGAATGGACTCGGGTTCGTATTCATATAGCCGCTGGAAGCCACCTCACTGAAAGCGGTATAGTTTAGCACGGAGGCTATGGCTTTGTGTAGCCATGGCTCAGCAATTGGCCATCTGCGGTGGTTTGGAACCATCAACTTGCATGCTTTGTCTGGGAAGTACGGTTTATCAAAGTAGAAGGTGTGGATATTCGGATAATCCGCCATAATCTCGGTTAAGCCTCCAACGAAGTTTCCGTCCCAGTCGAGGTTATTATTCTCTAACTCTCCGGGTACTACTTCGTTGCTGGCATAGATTACGTTTTCAACGTATAGAGGATATGGCAGTCTGCCGAAGTCAGGGTCATCTTTGCCCCACCACAGGTCGTTTCTCTTGCTGATCGAGTCTGTGTCCAGAGTGTTGACGAAGAAGGGCAGGTACATTCCTGAGCCGACCTTCCACTCGTCTGGCATAGCGGGGTCTGTCCAATCGTTAGCAAACGCCAGTGGGTTAGCAGGATAGGCTGCTAGAATCTCGGTCCAAACATCTTCTGGAACTATGGGGTACGCCTTTGTCATGGCACGGAAAACGATGCCGCTGTTTGGATATGAGGAGTTCAAGTGCACCCTAAATACGGTGGGACTAATTACCTCAAAGTTGTTAATGCTTCCTACTCTGTCTCTAAAGTCATTCATGTTGGTGTCAAAACTGCCCGATTCTGTGAATGCTCCATAGAGGAGATAACTGTATCGGACATCTGCAGTTGTTATGTCCCTATACACTTCAGGACCGTCATCTGTCAGTATCACCCAATAGATGTCGTCACGAAGAGTCACCTCGATGGTGAGACTGTCTATAAATTCTATGCTCTCACCTAGCCAGTTGATAATTTCGAATCCGCCTCCAAGGTTCACTCCGAACAGTGGCTCATATATGAAGCACAAGTCAAAACCTTGACTGCCTTCATGGAACAGCATTGGATTGAAACTGCTAGGACGCCCTGTATAGCCAGCCATTCTTAAGATCTGATTCCTCGGTATCTCTTGTGCAGACACTGGATTAAGACCTGCAAGGCACATACTCAAAAGCAACATAGTCATAGTTAGTAGTGGTATTATTCCATTTGGTTTTTTGTTCAATTTTCCTCTCTCCTTATCTTAATTCGCAATTAGATTGCTAACTGCGCGTCATTTAAAAGGCTTATGGAACAATGTTTCATAGGAAAAATCGTTCCCAAGCAAAGACGAGAATTAACCAGTAATGAATCTTCTGGCATCTTATGGTTTTCGCGAGTTTAATCGTACTCCCATTTTTCGTAGAGTCTGGGCACACTTGCAAGCAAACTCTTTGTGTACGGGTGTTGAGGTTTGATGAAAACTTCATCGACAATACCTTGTTCAACCACTACTCCCTTTTCCATCACAAGTATTCTGTCGGAGATGTACTGAGCCTGCCCAATATCGTGCGTTATGAACAGTATCGACAATTCATGCTCCAATTTCAAATTTAAAAGGAGGTTTAAGATCCCGGCGCGCGTAGACGCATCTATCATGCTAGTTGGTTCATCGGCTATCAGCAACTCGGAACCTATAACAAGAGACCTTGCGATGAGGATGCGTTGCATTTGCCCCCCGCTCAACTGATGCGGATGTCTGCCTAAGACTTCACTAGGATTTAGCCCGATCGACTTTAATGTAGACACGGTGACTTCTTTTCTTTTATCGGAAGTATAGTGATCGTTAATAAGACCAAACGCCTTGTCCAAAACACGATCAATCTTGTAAAACGGATTAAACGCCGAGTAGGGATCTTGAAAGATCGCTTGTACCTTCCTATAGTAGTCTCGCTTATTGTACAAAGACATATTCTTGCCTTTAAAAAGGATTTCACCAGAGGTCGGTTCAATCAACCTCAAAATCATCCTGGCCACAGTCGATTTGCCACTACCGCTTTCACCTACTAGGGAAACGATCTCACCCTTTTTTATGTCGAAAGTGACGTCTTTTGCACCCGTTACAGTCTTCGTTCTTATGAGACCTGAAGAGTATATCTTTGTCAAATTCTTACATTGCAGAAGAACTTCATCAGAATTCATGTTACTCACCTACTAAATAAAACAAGAAACCTCTCTTTTGCCTTTTTCAGCCTTAAGTACCGCAGGTTCGGTGGTTCTGCAGACATCTCTGGCGTTTGGACATCTAGGATGGAATCTACATCCAGACGGAGGATTCCTCAAATCAGGATGCTCTCCAGGTATGCTTTTTAGCCCTCCCTTTTGCCTTCCTTCTGGCTCATAATGGACTACGGAAGATATAAGTCCCTGAGTATAAGGATGAAGGGGATTGTTTATTATATCATCCATGGGTCCTGTCTCAACAACCTTTCCGCAATACATAACAGCACATCTATCACAGAGCTGCCTCAGACTAGTCATGTCATGAGATATATATAACATGCTCTCGATGACTCCTGCCTGTTTCAAATTCAAAAGAGATTTTATCATAAGTTTCTGCGAAGTCACATCGAGAGCAGAAGTCGGCTCGTCGATTATAAGCAGCTTTGGATTCCAAAGAGTAGATATACCTATAACAACCCTCTGCTTCATGCCTCCACTGAGTTCAAGCGGATAGCGATCGATCACCCAAGGTTCTAATCCCAATGTCTTGAAATGATCTGCCGCCATTTTGAAAACTTTCTCTTTAGAAGGCTTTTCACCAGTACGCTCCTTCACGACGTCCATAATGAAGTCCCTTATCCTTTTTACAGGATTTAAAGACTCCATCGAAGCCTGAGGCACATACGACATACGTTTACATTTAACTTCTGTTCTCAGGATTTCAGGGTCAATGTGGTATATATCATATCCATCTACGAGGATTTTGCCCCCTTCAAAATGCAACAATGGAGGGGGGGAACCTGAAACAAGTTCTGCGAGAGTGGATTTCCCACAGCCTGACTCACCAGCAAGACCCATTATTTCGCCGCTGTCAAGTGCGAGCGTGACCCCATCAACACCAAAAACTACACCAAACGTACCTCTGTAATAACCCTTGAGTTCTTCAATTTCAAGTAGATGTTCGACCATCCAAAATCACATCTTGCGAAGCCTAGGATTAAATATTTCGTCCATCCCTGCATGCATTACAAAAACAGCTGACAGGAATACAGTTAACACGATTCCCGGCGAGAGGAACCACCACCAAGAATCCCACCAATGTGCCAATCGAGTTTGGCGCATGGCCCAATAAAGCATTTGCCCTAATGTGAGGGCGTGAGGAGGACCTAAGCCTATCATGCTGATTGCCGCCTCAGCTATGATAGCTCCGCCAGTCAATAACACAAAAACCATCATAATATAAGCGAGCATATTGGGCAAAACCTCTGTCACTACTGTTATTCTGTCTTTCATCCCTGACATTCGCGCCAAATTTATAAATTCCCTTTCCTTTAGGCTAAGCACTTGCGATCTTATGCTTCTCGCTGCCCAAGGCCAACTTGTTAATGCTATCAGCACCCCCACCAGAAACAAAGTCCTTTCCACGATAACCGCCGACAAGACTATTAACATTGGCAACACAGGGAAAACTATAACTACGTTAGTGACAAAACTGGAAACGTCATCAGCCAAACCGCCTTTATATGGGCCCAACGCACCAAGAAAAACGGCGATTAACGTGCCTACAGCTCCAGCGAACGCGCCCACCATAAGTGAATTACGGATACTGCTACACAACTGGGAAAATACATCTTCTCCGAACTGAGTCGTGCCCAGAAGAAAATGAGTATCAGGTGCTTGTGACAGCGCGCCAAAATTCATCTTGTTCGGATTTAGAGTTACCATAGGACCTATTACCCCAAGCAGGATGATTACTACCACGATTGATAAGCCAATCATAAATTTTCGACTATTCAGCAGTAGCTCCCACATTTCTATCGCTTGCCTCCAGCCCGGATGCGCGGATCTAGAAATCCGTACAAGGTGTCGATCAGAAAGTTGCCGAGAATCACAATAACCAGTATAACAATAAAGACACCGAAAATCAATGGATAGTCGAGGCTAAAAACGGCGTCGAACATTGTTCTACCGACCCCGGGCCATCCAAAGATCATTTCAAGTATTGCAGTCTCACCAATAAGCGCGTTGAAATACAAGTTTAAACCTGTAAATTGAGGAAGAATCGCATTTCTTTTGGCGTAAGACATCGATGTGCTCTTTTTGAAGCCCAACTGTTCACTGTAGCGCACGTAGCCCGAGTCCATTTCATGAATAATCATCGACCTCATACCAGTAGCCCATCCGCCCAAATATACAATCATCAACGTGATGAAAGGCAATAGGTAGTGCATTAACAAGCTATTGACATAATTGAAGTTCCAAGAGGGCAACATCCCAGGGGCAGCGTAGCCATATGCGGGAAAAAGCGCAAGTCTTCCTGCAAGAATAAACACAAGAACCATTCCAAACCAGAAACTGGGCAGTCTGTTGGAAAAAACTGAAAAGAAATAGACAGCTTCACTCAATTTGCCCCCTGTATATGCGGCTTTGGCTCCGATCCAATTCCCTAAGAAGAAACTTACGAAAAGCACAGGAATCACCAGCATCAAAGTATAAGGCAATCTAGCCATGATAATACTCGCAACGGACGATGGGTAAAGATACGGATACGACACGCCCAAATTCAGAGTAAAAACTTGACCCCAGAAAGCTATGTATTGATCAAATAACGACTTATTTAGACCGAAATACTCTCTCATGTTCTCTCTCAGTATTAGCATATCGTTATACCATGGGCTACCAGGTTGAGGATGAACCATCATGTCAACAGGATCGCCAGGCATAAGTCGAGGAATAAGAAACACAAAGGTTAACGCCACAAATGTCACTATTGCATAGAAAATAACCTTCTTAATCAAAAATCTCGCGAAAGGATGCCCAAATATACCCCTCAGCATATCTGTAGATCCCCCTCAGCTTGATTCTAATACTTATTTTTGCTCCATATAAAGTTTAGTGTCCAATTATGCTGATATTGAACGATAAGAAACAAGAAAAGGAGCTATAGCGAAAAATCAAAGAATCTGCACAATATGTTGCTTCGCCAACATAGGCAGGGTATGTTACACTCTTTTCGGCACAACCAAATCGGAGATGTCTACGCCGTGTTCGTAAATCTGCCGCAGAAAAGAGGCAACAGCCAAAATCTGAGCCACAACCTCAAAGGATTGCGCCCGCGCGACTTTCTCAATGCCCGAAAATGTTTTCTCAATCTTTTCTCGCGCATTTCGCACGACATCGGCTAGGGCTATGTCACCCTCCAAAAAAGCTTTCAGCGCATTCTCGTGAGCCTCAAAACATGCCATATGCAAGTTTGCAAACAATTTCTTCAGATCGTTAGTCAGTTTCACACTCTCTAATTCGGTGGTTTTCAGAGCTATCCGCACACACTCATCACCGATGGCTTCGACGAGACTTGCGGCAAGCCGGTAATCTAGGCAGTCGATGGGGCTGACGCCAAGCTTTTCGCTAAGACTTGGATTCTGAACAATCGTGCGCAAAATCCGCACTAAAAGAAAATAAAGTCTATTGCTCTCGTCATCACGGGCAACAATACTCTTTGCTAATTGCAAGTCGCCATCAAGAAAGGAATTAACGACATCCCGATGCATACCAGCAACAATCGCATAACTCCTGCGCAAAATCTTCTCAGGCAGAAACCCCGAAGGCTCAAGCAAACACTGCAAAACAATGCGCCCATAATCTTCTTCAACAATCTCTAACCCGACCAAGCGGCTGACCGCCTTCTTAACAGAGTCCCGCACCTCAAGGCTAATACGCTCCTTTGCCTCAACTCGAATAATGTCGAAACCAAGCAAATATTTACCTATAATCTCGCGAACCAAATAAGGACCAGGCTTCAAAGCAATAACACGCGGAGCCTGTTCAATATTGTATTCCGGATCTACCAGAAGCTTGCCATCAATTGTTGCATTCAGAGCTACAACTGAACCACGTTGCAAACCATGCTGATCCGCCCAAGCCCTAGGCAAACAAACGAAGAACGTTCCGGTAGGTGTACGTTGCACCTTACGCAAATCACTCATCCAATATCAACCTTACCCATAAGTCAATAGCAACAACTGAAATATTAACACATCTAAACAATCGGGCAATATATAAATCTAGACATAAGTGTTAGAATTGGCTGAAAAAGACATAATAGGCATAGACTTAGCAGGCGTTCCAGCAAACCCAACAGGATGGGCTCTGCTAAGAAACAAAACAGTAAAAACCGCCTTACTCTACACAGACAACGAAATCCTAGAAGACATCACCAGAGCTAACCCACTTATAATAGCCATTGATGCACCATTTAGTCTCCCAAAAAACGGGTTTATGAGAAAGGCAGATAGCCTAATGATAAAGAAAGGGTACCACGTTTTCCCGCCAACCCTTCAGGCGATGAAAAAACTTACCTTGCGTGCCATGAACATGAACAGGTTAATAGCAGAGAAAGGATACAAGGCAATAGAAGTGCATCCCACATCAACCCGCAAAGCCCTTAACATGCCATCAAAGGACTGGAAAAAAATTCAAGACATCCTTAAAAACAGGGGGTTAAAAGGAGACATCAAAACACGAGCGCTAACTGCTCATGAAATCGATGCAGCAACAGCAGCGCTGACAGCTTATCTCCATATACAGAATCAGACAGAAATGCTTGGTCATGAAGAAGAAGGGTACATAATCGTTCCAAAAAAGCAGGACTGGAGGACCCAACAAACATGAGTGAAACCGAAAAACTACAAAAAGCCGTGGAAGCAACGATCGCAGCAGGCTACCAGCTAAACAAAGACGCCTTCGAATTCCTAAGTTTCATCGCTACCACGGAAGATCCGACTGAAGTCGTCAACAAGGCAATACAACGAATTGAAACCCTAACAGAAAAACCCTTTTTCATTGACCGAAACTTCCTAGAACAAATGCTGAAGGAAGCAGAACCGCTAAAAGAGATGCTCATCCAGACTCCAGAAGAACCACTGCAAAAATTGCCGGAAACAGAAATGCTGGAGGGAAAAAGAGAGTTCCGGCCCTACGCTAAGGATGCCCAAGCAATCATCAAAGTAATTGATGACCCTAGTGACAAACTAAGCTCTGAAGGGAAAATCGAAGATTACTTGGGATACTTCCGAGATAGGTTCAAACGAATAGAAAAGCTGCTGAGACAGAGAATAGATGTTAAAAGTGCTACGTCAATTATAGACGCGATAAAAGCTCCTTCAAATTCCAAACTCAAAATAATCGCAATGATAACGGAAAAAAGAGAGTCAAAACAGCGAGTAATCTTGTCAGTTGAAGACTTAACGGCAAATGCTACTGTGCTTATCCCACAGAACGCCTCACAAGAACTCGCAAAGAAGGCGCAAATGCTTCTGATCGACCAAGTTGTTTGCCTAAGCGTTATGAAGTCAAGAACTAACCTCTTGATCGCCGAGGACATTATTCTTCCTGATATAGCTCAAAAGCCTCAGAACAGGGCGCCAGAACCAGTTTACGCAGCATTTACCTCAGACATGCACGTGGGAAGCACAAAATTCCAAAGAGAAGCCTTCAACCGCTTCATAATGTGGCTCAATGGGAAATATGGAAACGACAAAATGAGAGAACAGGCAGGTCACGTCAAATACCTTCTGATAGCAGGCGACATAGTCGATGGCATAGGAGTATATCCTAACCAGATCAAAGAACTGGCGATCAAAGACGTCTATGGACAATACCAGCTTGCAGCAAAATACATTGAACAAATCCCCGACTACATAGAAGTGATAATCATACCGGGAAATCACGACGCTCCACGAAAAGCTTTGCCGCAACCAGCAATCTCAAACACCTTCTTAAAGGCGCTGCAAGAATCAAGGAACGTGCATTCACTCGGAGACCCCTGCCTCCTCAGCCTTCACAACGTCGAAGTGCTGGCGTATCATGGTCGAAGCTTGGACGATATAATCACTACTATTCCAGGAATGGATTATTACCATCCAGAGAAAGCAATGAAGCTTCTGCTGCAAAGTCGTCACCTAGCCCCAATGTATGGTGGAACAACATTAGTCTCACCTGATCAAAGAGACCTTCTAGTCATCGAACACACCCCCGACATATTGCATGCGGGCCATGTCCACGCATTGGGATATAGCAACTATCGCGGAATTTGGATTATAAACTCGGGAGGATGGCAAGAGCAGACGGATTACATGCAGAGGCGCGGATTTGTTCCAACAGTTGGAAAAGTTCCTGTCGTAAACCTTCAAACATTAGAGATTGATGTCCTCTCTTTTTAGTCAGGAAAGCCCGCGGGCTATCAGTCGTGCAACACGGATAGGCTCAGGAGTTTTGCTGTGCACAGCTAATTTGCGAATAAAATTGTGGCACCAACTTGCATCTGCTCCTACGGCTTCAAAATAGACCAGTGATCTGTTGGGTGCGGTGTACTTGCGGATTGGGCTAAGTTTCGCAAAGATTTCAAAACGTGTTTCCCAGTCTTTAAAGTGCTTTCGCAGTGCTTGTTTTACCGCCTTATTGTCGGGTTTTGTCCTAGCTATCACAATCACTGGTTTCTTGAATCGGTCATGAATTGCGGTTGGGTCGATCACGTTGAAGCCCGCAAAAGACACTCCAGCAAGCAAGATTGCTTCAAAATCCAACCCATTTAAGGCGCAGGCAAGTTTCTCTGTCGCATCCATCCCATCAACGGTTATTTTGCACACTTTCACACATTCGATTTCTGAGCCTCTAAGCAAAGCTACTACGAGAAGAGCTTTTCGCGAGACCCCCTTCTGGAAACTTCCGTCCTCAACTCCTACCACGGGCATGTTTTGAAAGGCATCTCGGTTCATAACCCACCAAGCGCCCTAGTCTACTGTCTTCTGCAAACACATCTCTAACTGTACTACGTGATATCTCAAGCCTAATCTTTTTTGTGCGCCCATATCTCCCCATGCTTATGACTTTGGCATTCAATAATCCCATAGAGTCAAGTTCATTCACCAAAGTGCTCAGGCGGCGCTGCGTCAACAGAGTTATGCCCAATTCTCCGCAAATCTCACTGTAAACCTCGTAAATGTCGCCGGTCACTGCGCTTTGAACGCTAGCCTTACCCAAATGGTAAACACTTAGCATCACCAGCTTCGAGTGCAAGGTTAAATTCCTCAAAGCTTCAAAAACCCTGTTGTGTTCAATGTGTTTTTCCGCCTCTTTCACATGATCCTCAAGCACGACGCTGGCGCCGGATCGTTCAGCAATTTCTCCCGCTACACGCAACAAGTCCAAGGCGCGTCTTGCATCGCCATGCTCAGCAGCTGCCAAAGCGGCACAAATACTTAATGCTCCTTCGGAAAGAACCCCGTCATGAAAAGCTGATTGGGCACGCTCGGAAAGAATGTTGCGGAGTTCATTCGCATCGTAAGGTCTGAAGACGATCTCCTCCTCACTGAGAGAACTAAGAACGCGCGGATCGAGAAACTCTTTCAGCCGCAAATCGTTTGACACGCCGATAAGAGATACCTTGCTTTTTTGCAGATTCTCGTTTATTCTCGTCAGCTCATAGAGAAGCTCATCCCCACGCGCCTTGATGATTGCGTCGACTTCATCCAGAACCGTTACAAAAATAACTTTGGATCCTTCCACGCCTGTTTTGAACCTGTCGAATACTTCGCCAATAGACAGGCCTGTGAAGGGAACTGTGACGCCTATGCTTTGGCAAAGTGCAGCAAAAACGCGGTACTCCGAGGCAGCCATTCGGCAATTAACATAGCATAGCCGCATAGGCGCGTTGAATTCTTTGGCTTTAGCCTCAAGGTGACTCAGCACGTATTTCGTGACTGCTGTTTTTCCTGTGCCTGTCTTGCCGTAAATGAGTATGTTGGAACTGCGCGCTCCCTTTAGAACGGGCGCAACTGTCTCGCCAAGTAATCGAATCTGCTCTTCTCTATGCGGCAACCTCTCAGGAAGATAATCATGTCTAAGGACTTCTCTGTCCTTGAATATAGTTGTGTTGTTAACGAATTTTTCGAACACATCGTCAAGTATATTTCTCTTGGCCACTGTTACTCCCCAGATATTTGCAGAGGTGGCACCACTCTTTCTTGTGGAGAAGATAAGCCCTGCCGTACAGAAAACTCAATCTAAGGCACAACATTCCTAAAGTTAATGCAAGCTCTCAAGGGAAAAGAGCTAGGATATTGGGACACACCCCGGCATTTCGACTGGAAACTCTTAATCTCTTTAAGAAGTGATGCTGATTTCTTCTTTAAGAAGAAATATACTCTGAAACGTAAGTACCGTAAACGAATAATATTGATTACTGTTAAAGATTTTAGATACAGACTGCAAAAATATAGCTAGGATTCTTGAAGTCTAAATGTAAGGTTTCCATCGGAAATGATGGGGTCCCACTACACCATTTCTCTATCTAGCTTTTCGATTATCTCAATAATTGTCATCGTGTAATTGTAATAAAACTTCGAGAAAAGTAAAAAGTAATTCCCGCAGACTTTCACCTTGGGCTTTTCAGCTATTTCGTTCACAATTTTGTGAATAACCTGTGAAATTGACGAGATGATGTTTCTTTTTTAGGTCTCTTTTTCTAATAATTGCCCCTTTTGTGCGCTTTCACTGTGAAGAGGACACCCCATCGCTTCCACTGGAGTATGGTGGAAGGATTTGTTTCTATCTCGATTTATGCATTGTAACATGCTGTGAAGCCTGTAGACGCCTTCCCAGTGCAGTTCTAAGTCCTTCTTGACTTTAGACTTCATAATGACACGTTTTCGTTTGGGCAGATTCACCGTAAGGTCTATAACTTGTGAGCTGTAAAGCTGTGAACACTGCCCTAGGGTGTAGACTTGTATGCCTGCTCGGAAAATGCGCGTTGAGTTATTTGATGGTGAGGGCAATCGTTACGTGGTGTCTTTCGAAGGCCAAATCACTAGGGACAAGGCTGTTCGATTGATGGATCTTGTGGAGTTGTTGGGCGGTGCGCCGAGCGGTGGGGGTAGCCCTAGTATGAATGTTAGAGGGGCGAATGAGGGCGAGTTTTCAAAGTATGAAAAGATGCGATTACTAGTTCACAGGAATTTCCCTGTTTCGTGGTTTTCTTCAAGAGAGGTGCAATCTGCTTATGAACAGGAATTTAAGCAGCCTGTGAGCCTGAGCACAATAGCTACTTACCTTTCACGAATGGTAAGCAGAGGTGGCCTTTTACGTATGGGAGCCTCTAACAAATTGAAATATAGAGTGGCGCCAAGTCTTCCGCCTGCTGAACTGAAACAGCGAATAACATGAAAAGAGCCAAACTGTTTTCCTGTCTGTTAGATAACAAGAAACATAATAAGCAAAGTTGTAATCTTTTAGTCTAAGGGTTCTGAACTTTCGGTGGTGAATATAGGCGATGGGAGAAGCCTTTCGAGCAGATTTGGCTGATATTGAGAAGAAACTGCGGCTTTACGTTGACAAGGGTAGAGTGACAGGCTCCGCTGAAGTTAGGCAAGAACCCGTGATAACCGCCAAACCCGACGTTGCCTTTATGAAGCCGCTGAAAAAAGTGGACAGTTGTTCTGGGAGCTTTGTTGCTGTTGACTGTTCAACAAGGACGCTTAGGCGAGCCAACAACTGGGGGATTTACCTTATGCGAGCTGCATATGCTTCAGTCCGAGAGCGAGATGTTGACTGGGGCTATCGTGAAAGAGTGTGCACCGTGGTTGGGGACGCGCATGTACGTAGTAGTTTTTTGCAGGATTTCAGAATTGAAATGGAAAGTCAAATTGCGCTAAATTTCTTAAAGACAAAGGTGAATGAGCCTCACCACGTACATGGGGATGTACGTAGTATGTACCTCTTGCTGGATGGTGGGGGCTATTTTGGCGGGGAAAGGAAGTTTCGAGTGTCACTTTACGAAGAATGCAAGAAAGAGGAGATAAAACTTCTTTGCATAAGTAAGAATTCGCCATCGTTGCATGACGAGAACGGAAGGGATCTGGTGGCTACTACGTACATGCTGTCTCCTTACGATATTTGGGTTTACCATCCCGTAAGAAAGGCTGACAAGGACAAGAGCCTATACGGAGACATAGCCATCATAAAACTGTGTGGAGAGAGTCCCAGAGTATTTCGTTGCGACATAATGGAATACCTGACTAATGGAGAAATCAGTGAATTGCTCTCTCCTTTGACAAGCATATCTGAAGATCCCAGGTGTGTGGGGTATCCCATAGCGCTCTGGCTGGCTCACGAGTTCTCCGCTCCTTCCGATGCTATGCTGTTTTCTTATCATGACCAAGTCGAAGAGATGCTGCGCAATGCTGGCTTGCTAGAAGTACTTCGCAGAGAAGAGCTTTGTTGCAGCTTCGCAGATGAACTTCACGGGATTAAACACGCGTTTGAGTGGGAGTGGTGGGGTGGACAATTCTGAGCCTATAGGCTTTGTGTGCGGCACCAAAGCGGATTCAATTGACTTCTTTCTGACCAAGGAAGTCGTCCTTTCATTTGGGCAGATTGTCCGAATAGATTCAGTAGAACGTAGCTTCTACGCAAGGGTTGTCAACGCGGCAAGTAGTTCAACGCTTGAAATCATCGAACAATTGCGGGAGGCTGAAGGCAGGGAAGCATTCGGTCCCTATTCTGCTTACAGGAGCGTTAAAGCCATTCTATTTCTGGAGAGGAGAGCCAATAAAGTGCGCTCTCCAACCTTCAATCCAAACTATAGAGACAAGGTTTTCACTACAAACGATGAAGACTGCGCCATTCTAAAGCTTGCAGGGGAACTAGAAGTGGGGCGTCTCCGTTCAGGAGAACAGTTGCTGGGTTCTGCCGGCATAAATATTGAGGCAATACCTCTGATGATGGGCATGTTTGGCATGACTGGCTGCGGGAAAACAAACACTGAACTGATCATAAACGCGCAACTCATTGATAATACTCCCAAAACAGCGGCTTTGATCTTCGACTTTGCCGGGCAACTTCTTGATGGGAAGGGAATCAAACCTCAGAAAGGCCTTAAAGATCACCCATTGTTCCACACGAAAGTGCGGTATTTTTCGGCGCGTGATGGAAAAATGACGGTTGGCTTGTACACGGTTACTCCGGAAAAGCTTCTGACAATGTTCCCCGACATAGGAGCGCCTCAGTTTAGGCTATCGCGGAAGCTTCACAAGAAAGTTGGCAAGACATGGATTGAGCAATCGCGGGAAGCGTACGCGGCAGAAGGCTATGCTGGGGTGGGACGACTTGCCGATTATAAGATGAAGCATGTGATTGAGGCTTTGATGCTCAAGTTGTCGTCGCTTTCCCAAGACCTCTTTCCCCCTTCGGACTACAGCTTTGTAGACGCTGTAACACAGAACATATGCGACGGAATATCGTGCCTGGTCGACATTTCTGGAATCAGTTCAGAGGAGCAAAACAAAGTCACATGTCTCACAGCGTCAACCGTGGCAAGGCATTACAAGCGCATGTGGGAAGAAAACTATGAAGCGTGGCAGAAGCTCCCAACGCTTCTCATAACACTCGAAGAAGCGCACGAGTTTCTCGACCCGAACAAGTCAAGAACCATATTTTCTGACATTGCCCTAACGTACCGCAAATATCGCGTGGGACTAAACGCGGTCACTCCAAGACCCTCGAGAATAAACTTTGATGTTTTCGCCGAGCTGTGGACCAAGGTTATCATGAAAACAGAACTGCGGAAAGACAGAATATACCTTACTGAAAACACGCCTTATTTGGAGTATAGTGACACGGAGATCAAGATGCTGGATGTTGGAGAGGCTTTGCTTATTTCTGAGCCGAAAATCCGTTTTGCCGTGCCAATAAAAGTCACACATTACCCAGAGTATCTCGCCAACAGAAGGAGTGAGGATTATGGGCTTCCAGAGTCTCAGAGTCTCTCAGAAATGGAGAAACGCCTTAAACAGTTGGGTGCACAAGGTTCAGTTAACTTGTAGACAGGCTAAACTTGTTCGCTTTCTGGCTTTTTCAAAAGGTTTTCCATCTCTTTCTTGATACTATATTTGAATGGGATTTGGTTCGCGTCTCTTTCCAAATAGCCGTGTTCATAAAGCTTTTTCATCAGCCTCGCCGTGTGCTCCCTGCTGAGTTTAACCCGTTCCTTGATTTCCGGCGCCGTCTTGGGGCCTTCGGATGCCAACATCTCCAACACGGATAACTCGGTGATTGTAAGCGAAGCCATTGCCTTATCTCTTCTTATCGGTATAACTGCTTCAATCTTCGCCTCAGGAGTGATTGAAAACTGCCGAGCCTGATCTTCTAATACTGAAATCTTTGCCTTTAACGCTTCCTGTGATGTTGTGACACCAAGCATCTTCTTATCAATCTCGTCACACCTCACAAGCACCTTTTCGCTTTGTTCACCAACAACACTCACCCTGTTCTCCAAAGGCGTTAGCTTCTTCTCAGCCTCACCAACCCTCCTTAATGCGCCCTCAGCTTTTGCAGCGTTTGCCTCAACCTTGTATGCGACAGCTTCCAGCTTCTCAGCTTCATGCCCAAGCTGCCTGTTAAAGCTAATAACAACATCTTCAACCAGTTCCTTCGCTTTCTCGTACTCCTTTTGAGCTTTGCTAAGGCGCCTATAGTACTCGACGGCAGCGCCCACGGTCACTGCAGCCAATATTCCAACGAGAACAAGCAGAAAGTCAAACAAACTGCACACCTCGTGATCTATTCGTGATTAGGTGTGATTCGTTCATGTTGCATCACACATCACAACTTACCATGGCAAATTTAAGCCTTATGGTGTTTGTATGCTATTGGGAGACCATGACGTCACACATCACACCCAGAAGCGCCGACATATTCCGTTGACACTTGCCTCTTGGCTCCTCTTAAAAAGACGCTGTTTGAGTTTCTTTTCATGTTTCCGGAGATTTCTGTGTTATAAATCCGGCCGTTGTTTACTGTCAGTAGTGCTGTTGTGCAAGTTAGGTGTGACTTGTGACGTCACATGTTCTCTTTTGATGGATTTCCGAGCTGTTTTAGGCTTGTTTCGAGCTCTTCTCGTATGATTTCGATGACTTTTAGGCGTTCGTTTAGTGTTTCTGCTGTGCCTGGTGTGTCTTTGTGTGCTTCAACGTACTCACGTAGTCTGTTTGCTATTTCGAGGTAGGGGTCCAGTGTTGTGCTTTCGAAGATTCCTAAGTACCCTAGGAGCAGCACTGTGTATATTGATTTGATGGTGTTTTCTTTCGCCTGCATTAATGTCCTGTTAAACGCTCCGCGGCTTATTTTGACCTTTCTAAGCCGTAATTTGGCTTTTTCATCGTATTTCAAATGTTTTGAGGCAGTATTGTCAGCTAAAATGTCTATGAGGAGTGTTTCAAGCTGAATTGGTGTCAAGTGGCTGTTTTTGGCAAGGATTTTCACAATAGGGTCGCTTAGCGAACTTTTTAGCCACAATTCGACGCGCTCGTTTAGCTTCAATTCTTTGTCTGCGCTCCTCTGTGTCAATGGATACAGTTCTGTATACCCGTTCATTTTTAAAACTATCGCATCCGCAAAAACGCGCCAATGTAAATGCCCAAATCGCGAGCTAAAACACCAAATGGTGGAGAATATTCCCTGATCTCTAGCTAGAATCTTGAAAAACGTGTCGAACCAACTAAAACTCACGAAACACGCTTTTTATCAAGTTAACCAGACGAATCTAAATGTTCTCAAATTGAACATGAGTGAAATATTCCGGTTTCGGTACTGCTAGAGTCATTTTAAGAGGCCTCTAGTATGGTCGATCCTAGTGAGGAAGTGCTTCTGATCCTTGCTAGGTTTGCTTGTTTCCAACCTGTAGTTCCGTTGATTGAGAGAGCCTTCTCGTGCAATACTTTTTGCTTGGATGCACTACCTGTAAATGATGTGATGTCGCTCGTCACAGACAGGTCACATGCGATCATCATGCTATCCATCCGAACAACATGGTAAACAGTGATGTTCAGCGTGACATTGCTGTGATCTCTTTCGGAATATGCAAGAGCCTAATTTGTCACGGGCGGCATTGGCGCCATCTATTAGAAGTCTCGCGCATACTTTTTCAGTTCATCAAATAGTTCTGGGCGCAAGTCTTTCAGTGTTGGCACAAACGGTTCTACGGAACGCATATCAGAATAGTTCACTTCGCAAATTACAATGTCTTCTTTGTCATACTTTGCTTGGGCAAGAACTTTTCCTTGAGGCCCGACTAGTCTGCTTCCTCCCCAAAACTGCAAACCATCCTCCACGCCTACGAGGTTCACGTAAGCCAGAAAAACAGTGTTTTCCATAGCTCTGGCGACTGTTAACACTTCAAAAAACCCTCTGCGAACTGATGGTGAAGCTGAAATACAAACTATCAACTTTGCCCCTTCCAAGCGTGTTAATCTGCTTATTTCAGGGAAGAAAATGTCATAACATATTATCAACCCTATTTTCCCTAATTCTGTGTCTAATGCCACGGCTTCATATCCAGGTCGGAAATACCTTTTTTCCTCAAATACGCTGTGCGTTGGAAGATGCAATTTACGGTATTTGCCAACCACACCTTCAGGGCTTACGAGAACGGCAGTGTCGTAAACTGTTGCTTCTGCCTTTTCGCTGAGTTCTGGCATGCCGAAAACAATGTGCATGTTGTTTTTCCGTGCTATGCCCTCTATGGTTTTCGTTGACGGCCCCGGTATTGTTTCTGCCAAGTCGTAGATTTGATCTCTGATAACGTAGCCAGTCAATGCAAGTTCTGGAAAGACTGCGAGATCCGCGCCTTGTTTTTTGGCTTTAGCCACTATTTTCTCCATTTTCCTAATGTTTTCTTTTTTGTTTTCTCGCTCGCTGCTCATTTGTGCGAGGGCTATTTTGAATTTTTCTTTCATTGGCTTATCCTCTCATTATGTTCTAGTATGAACTGCGTGGTAATCTGAAATCCCAACCTATGGTTCGATATTGAAGTTTTGATGTTAATAATGGTCTCCTCTTGTGTTCCATGAATAACCATCTGCTTCTTATTTTTTCTACAAGTTCGGGATTAACGTTGAGCTGATTTGCTATCTCTTTTGAATTCACAAAATGCTCTAGTCCATAAAGAATAAGGTCTAAAAGTTCATATTTCACGCCCAATTCATTTTCCGCTGTCTGGTCTCGCCAAAGCGCTGGTGAAGAGGGCTTCGTTACTATTTCCCTTGGAATTCCCAAATGTTGGGCAAGTCCTCGAACTTGTGTCTTGTACAAGTCCATTATTGGCGATATGTCTGCGGCGATGTCTCCCCATTTCGTGAAGTAGCCCATCATTGTTTCAGATTTGTCGGAGCTTCCGCAGACAATGAGGTTCAGGTTGTTGGCGTAGTAATAGACGTAAATCATTCGGGTTCTCGCTTTTATGTTGCCTTTGCACACTTTTTCAGAGTGATCGAAGATGGGAATTGACTTGTATAGGGCTTCTAGGGAAGGTGTGATATCACACAGTTGCGTTTTGATCTTGAATTTCTTCGCTACTAACCGTGCATGCTCGATGTCCCTGTGGTTAAGGGTCTCCTTTTCTGGCAGCATTAGCCCGTAGACTTTTTTTCCATCTAAAGCTAGAGCGGAAAGAGCCGCGACGGTGCAGCTGTCAACTCCTCCGGATAACGCTACGACTGCGCCTTCTACACCGGACTTTTCAACATAATCTCTAATGAATCTGGTAACTTTGTCTTTGACTTCTGACCATTCTAGGTCTAGAACGGAAGCCGTTAACTCCAACTCGGCTCATCCACCGTTGTTTATGGTGAGTGTGGCTTATATTTAAGCAAGCTAGAACGCTAGGAATAGACGATTAAGCGGCGGACGATTATCCTTTTAGGTCGAAAAAGTTGGTTAATTATGAGTTTAAAGGAAGAAGCTTGTTATGCCAACGCT
Organism: Bathyarchaeia archaeon; assembly: GCA_036514855.1. GTDB lineage: Archaea > Thermoproteota > Bathyarchaeia > Bathyarchaeales > Bathycorpusculaceae > DATBWI01. The sequence goes on from DATBWI010000077.1 coordinate 20,432, forward strand.
TTTAAGCGCAAACATAAATAGTGCTATTGCGTGAAATTTTACCTATAGAAGGATACGGTGATGGGGCGAAGAAGGAGAAAAGTTGTTCACATTCCAAAGAAACGTTTGCCCAAACTTTTCCCTTGTCCAAAATGCGGCAAGGAAACTGTTAGGGTAGAGATACTTCGCGACGAAGCCCGAGCAATAGTAGGATGCGGAAGCTGTGGCTTGAAGGAAGAATTTCCAGTGAAGCCAGCTCAAGGCGAGATTGACGTTTACTGCATGTTTACTGACAGGGCATACGGAAGCTCAAGGAAGCCTTCCGCGCCACAAGTTCAGGGCACTTAGGTGTTCGACATGACGGGTCATGTTGAAAAGTATTTGCTAGATAGGATCAAATCCGAGGATGCTATTCACATGACTCTGATAGACCCTGAAAAGATGACGGCTTCTCAGGCTTCAAAAGTCGTTAGGAAAGCTAAACTGAGCGGCACATCAGCCGTAATGATTGGAGGATCCACCTTCGTTTCAGGCGCGCATTTGGACAGTATTGTGAAGGCTGTGAAACGCGCCGTCAATATTCCAACAATTCTTTTCCCTAACAATGTCACGGGCATAAGCCGCTATGCTGACGCCATCTGGTTCATGTCACTTTTAAACTCTGTAGATCCATACTTCTTGATGGGTGCTCAGGTTTTGGGTGCACCGCTCATCAAAAGATTCCACCTAGAACCTATCCCTCTTGGATACGTTATTGTTGGCGATGGCGGAACCGCAGGTGTCATTGGAAAGGCTGCTTCCATACCTTATAACAAGCCAGAGCTTGCAGCTGCGCATGCTTTAGCTGGGCAATACTTAGGAATGCGGTTCATATATTTAGAGGGGGGGTCAGGTGTGAAAAAGCCTGTTCCGCCGGATATGATTCGCCTTGTCAAGCGTTGCGTTTCTGTACCCTTAATTGTCGGGGGCGGCATACGTTCCAGAGAACAGGCTTTGGCTGCAGCGTCTGCAGGAGCGGACATAATCGTCACGGGCAATATTGTTGAAAATGCTCAAGCTGAAGAAAAAGTCTCCGAAATCATTGGCAGCATAAGGCGTAGCCGAGCGTGAAAGCAACTATTCGGCGATTTTTGAGAACCGTTTTGGCGTCTTGAAGTGGATTATGCTGAGGAGAAGTGGCTTCCACTATTTTTGGTGTAGAGTTTAGGGAGCAATCATGCTTCAGTCTCGACGGTTTTGATTTATTTGTGTCAGAAAGCCAAAATAGACTAGGCAGTCATTCATTGTTTGCAGGGGGCAGAGCTTGAACGATCCGATGAGTGAAGCGTATCGGCAGTACGTGATAAGCTTGGAGACAAAGCTTGGGCAGTTGTACGCCATAGGCGAAAAGGCTAGAGAGAAAGGAGTTGACCCCGCCTTAAAAATAGAATGCCAAATTGCGAAAGATCTAGCCGATCTCGTAGAAGGGCTTGTGGGACCGAAAGGCGTAGCGGAAAGCGTCAGAGAGCTAAGCACAAAGCTTCCGCGCGAAGAACTAGCCTTCAAGATCGTGGAAGAAATTGTTCACGGCAAATTCGAGCATTTGGAGCCTGAACCTGCTGCTGAGCAAGCCATTCGCACAGCGCTTGCGATTTTTACAGAGGGCTTGACTGCGGCGCCGATACAAGGAATAGCCAAAGTAAGCATTAAGACAAACCGTGACAGGACGCGTTATCTTGCGATTTACTTTGCTGGTCCGATACGTTCTGCCGGCGGGACAGATCAGGCGTTGACGCTTGTCGTAGGCGATTTTGTGCGGCGACTTCTCGGGCTTGATCGCTACAAACCTACAGAGGAAGAGATTTCACGGTTCGTTGAAGAGGTGAGAGTATATGAGCGTTCTGTCGGTCGTTTTCAGTATCATGTTTCGGATGAGGAGTTGCGAAGGGCGCTTGAATGGTTGCCTGTTGAGGTGACTGGTACTGAATCTGACCCTGTTGAGGTTTCATCCTTCAGAAATCTTCCGCGGGTTGAAACTAATAGAGTGAGAGGTGGTGCGCTTAGGGTTGTGAATGATGGGATTGTTGGGCGCGCTCGCAAAGTCTATACTATTGTGGAGAAACTTGGATTTCAAGGGTGGGATTGGCTAAAGGAATTCCGCAAAAAGTCAGAAAAGAAATCTGCCGGGTTTATGGATGAAGTAATCGCTGGGCGCCCAATTTTCGCTTTTCCATCTAGATGTGGCGGTTTTCGTCTAAGGTACGGAAGGTCTCGAAACTCGGGCTTGTCTGCTGTAGGTATTCACCCTGCAACTATGCTTGTGCTAAACGGTTTTGTTGCTGCTGGAACACAGTTACGGTTAGAATTCCCCGGCAAGGGTGGTGTTGCTGTTCCCGTTGATGCTTTGGAGCCTTCTGTTGTCCGGTTGAAAGATGAGTCAGTTGTTCGAGTGACAGTGGAGAATTTTGCCCAAATGAAAAATGAGATTGAGAAGATTTTGTTCTTAGGCGACATGCTGATCAGCTATGGCGATTTCTTGTATTGCAGCAAGCTTCTTGCGCCTTCGGGATACGTTGAGGAGTGGTGGACGCAAGATTTAGAAAAAACTGTTGCTGAAAAATTCAGCGGCAACATTGCAAGCGCGGCAGAAGCTGCACGGATTCCGAAAGAGAGATTGCACGATTTTCTAAAAGACCCGTTCTTCAACAAGCCGAGCCTCAAGGACGCTATAGCCATTTCTTTGGCGTTGCACGTTCCTCTTCACCCCTTTTACACGTTTTTCTGGTCAAACCTCGTAAAAATTGGAAGACTGCAATCCTTGAGGAAATGGCTGTTAAATTCCAAGATAGAGCAGAATGAAGGCGCTGTTTACTCAATTACTGGTGAAAAGGAGAAGATTGCTAAGAAAGCACTTGAAAAGATATGCTTGCCTCATAAGGTGTCGGATGGCAAAATCGTTGTTGAAGGCGAATATGCCCAAGTGCTTGCATTTTGTCTTGGATACGAGCGCGCAAATGATGTTGATGTTTCTTCTGCTAAGTCGCTCTGTGAAGCAGTTGGATTGCTCTCAAGCGTGCAGGTTAAGGAGAAGGCGCCGTCGTTTGTGGGTGCGCGGATGGGAAGGCCTGAGAAGGCAAAGAGGCGTGAAATGCGTCCGCTGGTTCACACTCTTTTCCCTGTTGGTTTGGCAGGCGGCTCTCAGAGAGACCTTGTTGAGGCGGCGAAAAAGGAACATGTTTTCGTCGAAACTGTAAAGCGTAAATGCCCTACGTGTAAGACCTTTACGTTTGGAGTCAAATGCCCGACTTGTGGCTCCGAAACAGTGCTAGACAGGGTTTGCCCTCAATGCGGAAAAAGTCTGAGAGAAGATGAGTGTCCAGTCTGCAAAGTGCATGGCAGGTGTTATCAAAGGCAGAGTTTCAATTTTAGGGAAGCCCTTGAAAGCGTTTGCAGTCGCCTCAATGTTTCTATGCCTAAAGTGCTGAAGGGCATTAAAGGGTTAACGAACGAGACTAAAACTCCTGAGGTCATCGAGAAAGGCGTGTTGCGTGCAAAGCATGACTTATCGGTCTATAAGGACGGCACAATACGTTTTGATGCTACAAATGCGCCCTTGACTCATTTTAAACCGTCTGAAATAGGTGTTAGTATAGAGAGGCTTGGACAGCTTGGTTATGATCATGACGTTTTTGGTGCACCTTTGTCTGATCCGAATCAAGTATGTGAACTGAAACTGCAGGATGTTGTGGTGCCGTCTAAATGTGCAGAATATTTTGTGCAGATTGCGGGCTTCATGGATGAGCTTTTGTTGAAGGTTTATGGGCTTTCTCCATATTACAATGTCAAGCGGGCAGAAGATCTTGTAGGGCATTTGATTGTTGGTTTGGCTCCACATACTTCTGTGGGCATATTGGGGCGCCTCATAGGGTTCACAAGTCTTAACATTTGTTATGCGCATCCGATTTGGCATTCAGCCAAACGAAGAGATTGCGACGGCGACGAAGATGCGTTAATGCTTGCGTTGGATACAGTCATTAACTTTTCTCGCGTGTATTTGCCTGCTCAGATAGGCGGGATAATGGATGCTCCTTTGCTTATGATTCCTGTTGTTAATACGCGTGAAGTGCAGAGACAGGCGCATGATCTTGATGTTGCCGGAGCTTATCCTCTTGAGTTTTATGAGAAAACATGGGAGAATGTTGAGGCAAGACAAGTGAGTTCGCTTGTGGATGTTGTTGGGCATAGGCTTGGGGCTGAGTCGCAGTTTGAGGGTTTCAAGTTCACCACTCCAGTTTCCAACATCAACATAGGAAATCAGGAAAGCGCTTACAAGCGATTCAAAACAATGATCGATAAGCTGAACGGTCAAATGGAGTTGGCGGAGAAAATTGCGGCTGTGAACCCTAGGAGGGTGGCGTTGAAGGTTTTGACTACGCATTTCATTCGAGACATTGCTGGAAATCTGCGGGCTTTTTCTACCCAAGGTTTTAGATGTAAATCCTGCAGCAGGCGCTTCCGTCGTATACCGCTTCGCGGCAAGTGCCCTTCCTGTGGTGGTCAATTGTCCTTAACTGTCTATCGAGGTGGCATAGAGAAGTACTTGGTGGCGGCGCAGGATTTGGTTACACGATATAGGTTGCCACAATATTATGCCCAGAGGATTCAGTTGATGAAAGAAGAGATTAGCACTCTTTTTGAAGGAAAAAAGCCTAAGCAAATTACTTTAGCTGCCTTTGCCTAGAAAGAAAGCTTTTCTATAGAGAAGTGCTAATCTGTCCTTGGTGAGCCTCATCAGGGAGACTTATCATCCGAATGCGTACTTAGCGAGCATAAAGAATGTTAAGCTTGGTCTGAGGGCAAGAACCCGAATATTAAATGTTTTAGAGAAGCGTTTTGGCGACGCCAAAACTATCGCTCGAGAGGCTGGAGTAGCCTATGGGGTTGTTATTCACCATTTGAGGCTTTTGGAGGCAGAGGAAACTGTTGAAAGAAAAGGAAGCAAGCCTCACATTTGGGCGCTTACTGGTTTTGGGCAGAAACGCTTGGCTAGTTTGGGCTAGAAAGTACATTGGCAAGGCGAATGTCCACATTTTGGGCACTTGTCAGCGTACTTGCGTATGGCTGCTTTTTCAAGGTCTATGTCAGTGATGTTTGCAAGTGAGGCTAACCATGCGATTACATCGGCAAACTCGTTTGCTAATGCCTCTTTGTCAGTTGTCTCCAAGGCTTCGCCTAGCTCCTTAACCTCGTCCACTAGCCAATCATATGTTCCTTTTATGCCACGTTCTGAATCTCGGTGGAAATATATGCGGCGCATCATTTGCTGAAACTCATGTACATGCATGCCCAGCGCATCCTTTCTTGATGATGTATGTTTATGATTTGTTGGGGTTTAAAGTTTAGTGAAGGGTTTGTTATTTTTCGCGATAACATAAGATTAATAATGGAGGAGATGATAGGAGTTTATTGCGACAGAAACCAAGAAGGTTGTGGAATGAGCAGGAAGAAGAAGAAAGAGAAATCCTCGCCAATGCCTGCGGCGAGTGCAGGTTTGCTAAGGTTCTTTGAAGAGGAAACTGGAGGCATCAAGGTCAGACCTGAACTGCTCGTGGGCTTAGCAATATCTTTGATAGTCGTCAGTGCCCTAGCCAGAATATATTTTGGTTGAAAACGTTTTTTTATCGGCGTAGGGCATGTAAGACTTCTATCCGTTGGACAGAGTCAAGGTGGATGAATACTTCGCTTCTTTCTTCTCTGCTGGCAACTTGTGGTATGGGCTGAGCAATTGTCGCGCGCATAATAATGGCTTCAGCGTCTGAAAGCCATATTCCAGCAGGCTCTCGTGTTATGGCTGCTAGTGTTCCTTCAAAACCATATGAAGGGTCTAAAATAACACGTATCTTTTTTCCAGTATTCTTCTCCAGCATGTGGAATATGGTTAAGGGAAGCTCTTGCTCTGGCATAGGCTTCGCAAAGTCTAATAATCTGTGCTATAGAGATAAAACAGTTGCTCTTGCCACGCCATACTAATCTGATGTTGCGGTGATGCTGGCACTATTTTGTTGTGCCATTTTTTTGACCATTTCATGTCAACAATTGCAACCGGTTTTGTACGCTGTTTATTTTGAATGTGTCTTGTTGCCCGAAAGCTTGTTCGGGGATTGGCGACACTTTAATATTGGTGGTTGCTTTGATAGGGGAAACGCGTTTGAGTTGATGGACGTGCCAGCTGAAGATTCGCTTAGTCAGTCAATAGATAAGGCAGTAGAACACTATTCCTCACTGTTCTGGCTTCCATCTCTCAAAAGAGCCGTTTTTCTTCTAGCTTTGCTGTGCATAGTCGGAATAGCAGCATCAACAATCGTGTTGTTTCCTTCTCTTAGCGTAGCTACAAATGCTTTGCTTTTGGGATTTGCGCTTTTCTCTACGGATTTATTTGTTGATTATGCTGTAAGCACGTTTGTTTTGAAGCGAGATCCCATCTACAACTTTAGAAGGACAGTTGGTTTTTCCATTTTTTGCTGGGGATTTTGGCTTTTTTTCATTCTCGTGGGCGTTGCCTCTGCGGTTTTGTTTAACTCGTTGGTTTGGTGGGTTAGGCTCAGTCTCTTAGGGTTTTCTGCTGTGGTGATTCTTCGATCTATAGTATTCGGCGCAACATCCTCTAGCGGTTATGAACGGCAGACCTTGGCGGCTTTTCTTCAGCCTTCTCCCTGCGTGATTATTTTAATGGTGTTTTGGGCGGAATACGTGCCTGTTCTTCAAATGTGGCCATTCTTCGTTTTTGCACCTATAATCTGCCTTGTTACAGGATTCCTATTCAACTATTCCATAAACAATGTAGGTAAACATTTGCTCGGCGTTCCTTCAATGCATTTTCTAAGGGCGTTTTTGCTTAATTGGGTGGCGAATCTGAATGCCCCTTTTGAAGAGTTGCTTGAAAAAATGAGCACAGAGCAAAATATAGACGTGTCTTTGATAAAATTCGATTCCGTCAAACCTAAAGCTGCTGTGGTGGTTCCTTCAGTTCATCCTGGACCTTTCAAGAATATTGGGAGTAGTCTTTTGCCTTCGATGCTTAAGAATGCACTTGAAGGGAAATCTGGTCGCGTTGCATGTGTTCCATTGGGTCTTCTTGGGCATGAGCTTGATTTGGCGTCTCAACAGCAAAATCAGAAGATAATTAATCAGGTTGTTGAGTCTGCAAGCTTTGTTGTTTCCGAGGATAAGGCGACACCTTTTGTTGTGGCTAGTGATGGCGTTGCTACTGCTTGCTGCCAAGTTTTCGGGAACACTGCTTTTCTTTCGTTTACTTTGGCGCCTAAAACAACTGAGGACTTGCCGCAGGAGTTGAGTGTGTTTGTTCAGCGAGAAGCCGAGAAGAATGGGCTTGACTGTTGTGTTGTTGTCAATGCTCACAATAGTATCAATGAGACTGCGAATATGAAAGACGTGTTGAGTTCGCTTGAAAAAGTTGCAAAGGATTGCCTAGAGAAAATTGTGTCTTTGAAGCGTATGCCCTTTGAAATTGGCGCGGCGACAGTTTTTCCCAGAGAGTTTGGTTTGCATGATGGCATGGGGCCTGGCGGCATCTCAGCTATAGCGGTTAGGGTTCGAGATCAAAAGACTGTTTATGTTGTAATTGATGGTAACAACATGATTTCTGGGCTTCGTGAAAAGGTTTTGGCATTTCTGCAGTCAATGGGTTTTGATCAATGTGAGGTTTTCACGACGGATACGCATGCTGTGAGTGCTTTGATATTGGGCGGTCGCGGGTATCATCCGGTGGGTGAAGTCATGGATCATGAAAAGTTGCTTGGTTACATCGGAGAAGCTGTGCGTGCGGCTGATGCAGATTTGGAACGTTGCATGTGTGGGTGCCGTCGTATGACAGTGCCTAATGTTAAAGTCATTGGAAAGGCTCTGGTGGAGTCGTTGTCTCTGCTCATGGATAAGGCTATAAACAGGTCGAAGAGAGTAACGGTTCCAATATTCGCGCTAAGCGGTTTTCTTTTGATAGCAATTTTGATGGTTCTCTAAAGCATATTCGTCTGTCCCCAGTGGAAGAGTCTGGGTTCATGAAGTTTTGGAGGCGTTATGGGTAAGCTAAACGTGTGGCTGTGCGTCTTTTTTTGCACTGCACGGAAAAATATAAGAGGCTCAAAACTTATGCTATAGTTGCTTTGCGAGGCTATCCGCTGTCAATCGATGGAAAAGGAGGTAAAGTATGACGGAGAAAAAGCAGAAGCAGAAACAGGGAGCAAAAGCTGCACGTGCAACGCCAGTCATCGAGAATGTTGTCCTGATCGGTCAGAAACCAGTGATGAACTATGTGGTTGCTTGTCTGACTTTCTTCAATTCTGGTTCGTCAAAGGTTGTTTTAAAGGCCAGAGGGCGGGCAATCTGCACAGCGGTGGATACTGTTGAGTTGTTGAGGCGAGCCTTTTTGAAGAATCTTGAGTTGCAGGGAATCAACATATCCACAGAGGAAGTTACAAGGGTCGAGGGACAAAAGTCAAACGTGTCAGCGATTGAGATCACATTGACCAAGCCATGATGGGCTTTCTCTCTGTACAAGCGCGATTTGAGGCAGTGAGCGATTCTAGATCGTTGACCAAGCGCTAAGCCTACTTGAGCAATATTGTGTTTGGCTCTCTGCGAGCTCTAGCCCTCCCTTATATATAGATTCAACTTTAGGTTTCTCCATTCGTTTCGCAGCGTTCTTTGTGTGAGCCTATAGTGAGAACTTTGCAATTGAAGCGCGGATGGGAAACTCATAAGTCTATGAGACGATGACGGTCTATGATTCTCTGAGAGATAGGGTACTGTTAAGTTATTTGTCATGAGCCTCTTAAGCCATCATAGTTGTTCCTATTCCAGCGAAAAAGTCAAAAACTTTATGAATCAAGCAGACATACAATGCTTTCAAGTCTTGTAGAGTTATTTGAAGAAAAAGGTGTCTTGACACAAGCTGAGTGGGAGAGAAGAGTTAAGGAACATACGATCATTAATAGAAAATGAGTTGATGTGTGTGGAAGACATAAAGGAAAAGGCAAATAGAGAGACTCAACAGTTTGGAACAATACTTATTGACCCACCATGGAGATTTTTTAATCTCACTGGAAAAGTGGGTCCAGAACACAAGAGGCTCTATCGATATGAGACAATGAGCTTCGACGAAATTGCCGCACTGCCAATTGACAAACTTTCTTTGCCTAAGAGCCATTTGTATCTTTGGTGTCCGAACGCAATATTGCTTGAGGCATTAAACATTATGAAAGCATGGGGATTTACTTACAAGACGAATATAGTGTGGTACAAGGTTCGGAAAGACGGTGGTCCAGATGGAAGAGGGGTTGGTTTCTACTTCAGAAACGTTACAGAGCTATTACTCTTTGGAGTAAAAGGCAAACTCAGAACATTCAAACCTTGGACTCAAGTAAATATTATTGTGAGTCGCAAGCGTGAACACTCTCGCAAACCTGATGAAGTGTACGATATAATTCAACGTTGCAGTCCCGCACCTTATCTGGAATTGTTTGCCAGACAGAGGGTAGTTGGATGGACTCAGTGGGGAAAAGAGGTTGATACTTACGACATCACAAGAACGATTTATCCAGCGTATAATGGCTCACAGAAGCGCGTCATAACAAGCCAAGCCCATGCCAATGAGTAGAAGAGGACAACCACCTGCCCCACCACCATCTACTTTAGGTATCAACTTGTCCCAATGTGTAGTTGACGCACCATAAGATTTTCCCTTTTTCAGTTTGTTGAAAAGCTTTTGTAGCTCAGTAAGTCTCGTTATAATCACTCCTACAGATAAAACATGGAGATCATGGAGAAGTCGAAAATTGTTCAGGTCTCGATCATAGAACTCGGTCTTATTATTCCACTCCACTTCTACGCCAACATCGTTTTTAAAATCGTCAATCTTATGCGTTGGAATCGGGATAGGTTTACCGTCTACTCTTATTTCAATATCAAAGGATTTTTCTTCCCATTCTTTTCCATTCAGGAAGTTGTCAATGGTGATGGCAATTGGCGATTTTGCACCTCCAGCCGCTAGAATGTCACTCTTTTTGAGAACAAACGAGTTCAAACAATCGCATATATCTCTGAACTCTTGCGGAAAATCATGAGCTAGAATTGCAGTTGCGTGTCCTCGTTCGTCAAAGCGATATTTTGAACGTATTGAATTTGGAATCAAACCTAGATCCATTCTAATTCCTAGCGAAATATACTGATATTGCATTTAAAAATTATCTGATTTTCCTCATGACAAATAACTAAACAGTACCCTGAGATAGTTAGGTATATAGAGTGCTTCTTTTCTAAACATTGTCTCTTATCGGTGATGTTGAATGAGCGCTTACCCGAAAATTGTTGTTACGCCGCCGGGACCGAAGGCAAGAGAGCTGGTTAAGAAGGATGAAAGTTTGATTTCGCCTTCTTATGTTCGATTTTACCCGCTCGTTGTTGAATCCGGTAAAGGTTGTATCGTGAAGGATGTTGATGGGAACGAGTACATTGATTTTAACTCTGGCGTGGCATGCCTCAATGTAGGTCACAACCATCCCAAAGTAGTAGCCGCAATCAAAAGTCAATGCGATCGTTTTCTGCATTACTCTAACACTGACTTTTACTATCGAGAGGTTGTTAGTCTTGCTGAAGAGTTGTCTCAGATAACGCCTGGCACTTTTGAGAAAAAAGTCTTCTTCAGCAACAGTGGAACTGAAGCTGTTGAGGCAGCGGTGAAACTTGCAAAATGGCACACCCGCAAACAGCTTTTCCTAGGTTTTATCGGCGCCTTTCATGGGCGAACAATTGGCTCTTTATCATTCACAGCCAGCAAGCCCACTCAGAGGCGTTATTTCTTCCCGTTGATGCCGGGAGTCACGCACGTACCGTATCCGTATTGTTACCGTTGTCCTTTCAAGCTAACGTATCCTGACTGTCATTATTGGTGTGTTGATTTTATTGACGAGTTTGTCTTGCAAAAATATGTGCCGGCGGAAGATGTGGCGGCAATAGTGTTCGAACCGATCCAAGGAGAAGGTGGATATGTTGTGCCGCCGCCTGAATATTTTCAACGGTTGAAAAAGCTCGCGGACAAATACAACTTATTGCTCGTTGATGATGAAGTTCAGGCGGGAATGGGCAGGACTGGTAAATGGTTTGCGATAGAGCATTGGAACGTTGAGCCTGACATCCTCTGCATTGCGAAGGCTTTAGCGTCTGGGTTGCCGTTGGGCGCTACGGTTGCTAAAGCGAAGCTTATGGACTGGGTCGGTGGTTCTCATGCAAGCACGTTTGGAGGCAATCCTGTGTCATGTGTTGCGGGGAACGCTGTTATCGAAGTGGTAAACGAGGAGAAGCTTCTTGAAAATGCTACTAGGCAGGGTGGTTACATTGTGAAGCGGTTTGAAGAGGCAAAGGAGAAGAGCGAGATTATTGGTGATGTGAGGGGTAAGGGTTTGATGATAGGAGTGGAGATGGTTGAAGATAAAGAAAGCAAGAAGCCTGCTTCTGAAAAGGCTAGCGAGATTATGAGGCGTTCTTGGAGGCGGGGTGCGGTTGTTGTGACTTGTGGGGCTTCTACGTTGAGAATTGCGCCGCCATTGTGTATTACTCGGGAGCTTGTTGACTCTGCCTTGGACATAATCATAGACTGTGTAAAAGAAGTCGAAAAAGAAGCCTAGAAATCAGACGGCTTTGCGATAACTTCCTTTATTTTTAGGTTGAAGAATCTTGTCGCGTTTGCCGGATACACTCTGAGAGCGGTGTCTGCGCCGCTTCCCGTGCCGCCAATAGCGATAACGTCTTTATCAGTTGGAATCAGACCTGCGTCTGCTGCCATCAACGTGATTTCTACGCACACTTTTGAGCCTTCACCCATGCGCCTAAGCGCATTGGCAATTATTTCTAGGGTTTGGATTGTTCCGAAATCTTTGCGAATTGCGCGTTCTGCACTGCTTAAGGCGTGGGTTCCCGTGAAGATTTTGGCTTCGTTTGCGAGAATCTCGTTCTTGTATTCTTCTTGTAATTCGTTTTTTCCGGATTCTTTGAAGCCGACGTGATGTGTAATTACTATGAGGTTTTTGCCTTTGAAAATTTTGGAGGCTTTGGCTCCTGTTTCGCCGCTTGTTGATGCTACTATGATGTGGCTTATGCCTTCTTTTTCAGAGTATTCCTTTGCAAGTTTTAGAACGGTGTCGGTGTTCTGGTTTCCAGCTTCTTTGAAATAAGTGACTTTCTTCTCGAGTGTGCTCATTTTTCTAATCCTTCCTAACATTTAATCCATAGCTGGTTGTTTTATGTTTTGGGATGCTCAAGTAGCTCTCTTCGAAACCGGTTTCCTCTTTAACTCGGTGCCGCATATTTCGCATATTTTAGATTTGTAGTCTGCTGGATAACGCTTATGACATGCGGGGCAGTATCGGATCCATTGAAGCCTGAAGCGGATGCCAAAAGTGGCAAGTGACGTGAATTTTATTCCCATCTGGTTTGCAACATTCTGTATCGAGTAATCGTCTGTAGCTATTAGTGGAGAATATCCCTGTGCTCTAAGCTCAAGAGCTAATGCTAAGATTTGAATGTCGGCTTCGGAAAGGAAGAATTTGTCTCCAACAAGCGTCGCTGATTCCTTAACCTTGCCCACAAAAGTCTCTTTAGGCGCCGTAACCTTCAGTTTCCCGCTTTCCACTGCGGTTTTAAGCCTAACCCACGCCATAGAGCTTTCTCTAATCTCCTCTTGCACAACAGGAACAGTGTATTGCTCTTCGCTTATCGAAAAAGGGTCAAAACCAGCCACAAAAGCAGAAGTGTCTAGAACTAAGGCTCTTTTGCTATTGTTAGACGTTGAAGCTGCCTCCGAAGCCCTTGAATATTAGCCTATTTCTCAAGCGATGGTAAAAATTCTTTCTAAACTTTATGAAAGATGTTTCATACTTGGAGCAAGTAATGGTTATGTTTGGAAGCTTGGAGCTTACTACTTGGCAGTGTTGCCCATCAATAACTACAAGGATTCTTTTTGGTCTGATGACTTCGATTGTTAGGTTTGAATTAGCGGGAAAAACGACTGAACGCAAAACGCTTAAGGAACACACTGGCGTCAACACAAACGCGTTTACATTCGGGTCTAGGACGGGTCCGCCTGCTGAGAGCGAGTATGCTGTGGAGCCTGTTTGCGTGGCTACCATTAAACCGTCTGCTTGGCAGTTGAGGATGGGTTCTTTATCCTTTAAAATCCGAGCATAAAGCACCTTAACGGGTGCGTCAACCGTGACCACAACTTCGTTCAGAGCGTCTGGCAGTTTCATGTTGTCTGCGGTTACTGAGAGCTTCATACACTTCTCGATTGAGAATTCGCCTTTCAGGCACTTGTCAACAGCTTCGAAGGCTTGTTTTGGTTCGACTTCTGTTAGAAAGCCTCTTACGCCCATGTTTATTGCAAGTATGGGCGGTTCTGGCTTTGGAATAAATACGCAGGTTCTCAGAATCGTTCCGTCACCGCCGATTGTAATTATGAAATCTGTTTTCATGCGCTCTAGCGGAACAGCCTTAACTTTCATGTCCATTTTCTCTGCTAGTGCGTCTTCAGCGAGTATGTCTAACTTTTTTTCCTTTAGATGTTTAGCTAAATTGTTTGCGAATTCTACTGCTTTTCTCTTATCGTAAAGTGCAACTAGCCCGACACTCTTAAACAACAGCGCTTCTCCCTTCGGTAATTAACTCACTCGCGTTCTTAATTATATATGGTTAGAGGTTAAAGCCTTTAGAAACGCAAACACAGTCCATGCTGGTTGAAAGCCCTTAACTTATATATGAGTGGTGCTAGAATTGCTGTAAATAGCCTTAACAGGCTGGTGTGTGTTTGAGCAAACCCGTTGACGTTGGAAGCCTCCGTGTCGGCGGCTACATGCTAGTTGAGAACGAACCTTGCCACATAGTTGACATAACAAAATCTAAGCCTGGAAAACACGGTTCCGCCAAAGCCAGAATCGTGGCCGTAGGCGTCTTTGACGGCGTCAAAAGAAGCGTCGTCAAGCCAGTATCTGCAAATGCTGAAGTTCCACTAATTGACAAGAGAAGCGGCCAAGTTTTCGCAATTAATCCCTCAGGCATTCAGATAATGGATTTAGAAACCTACGAGTACTTGGATGCGCCTTATCCGGAAGAAGCGGATTTAAAAGCGAAGCTAAATCCCGGCGTCGAAATTGAGTACTGGCGCATACTGGACAAGGTGAAAATTGTCAGAGCAAAAGCGTAAAAGCATTGATTATCCCCACCAATCCCAATCGAGTTTTTTGAAACTCAAGTAGAGGACTACAAGGATTACTCCCCAACTTAACGTTATTCCGGCAACTTGCAGTATCGGATTATTCAAATAGGTGTAGCTTATCCAAGCGCTTACTGACCACAATCCCACAAGCAAAAGAATAAACATGGCAATGTGTATTGTCCTTTCCACAGTCACAACATGTCACCCATTAAGCGATTGCAAGTGTTAAGCGCATGTTATTGTTAAGATTTTCCGTCAAAAACTTATTTTCACGTCTGTGCATTATGTTCTGAAGCCTATGATGTGAGAAGAGCCGTCTGATTGGTGAAGATTTTCTTAAAGGCGCTGAGGCTTCTAAGCAACCTACCGCGGGATGCGAATCTCCAACATTCCCCTCTTAAAACGAGTTTCCATTTTCTCCATGCGCACTGGCACTGGAATATACATTCGGCAATGAAATGTTTGGAACTCGCCTCTGTAATGAGTTATGCCAAAATCTTCAAACCGTATAGTCCGCCGCATCTTAGCAGAGATCTCAATCGTGTTTACATCAATTGGCTTAACTTGAATTGCCTTCTCTTCTGCAAAAGGCAAGTCCACGGTCACCGTCACTTCATCCGGAGCTATCATTATATTGTGAAGGGGTTCCATCGTGCAGGCTCTACAGTTCCAACTCGGCTTTTCCGTAAGCGTTTCGCCCAACCGCTCTACACCCTCTTCCATGCCTTCGAAATACTCTTCCACTATCTCAAAGATTGACCTTTTCTTTCTAGCAGCCATACTCTCCATCCTCCTATGACACGTACACTGGGATATCATACTCCTGCGCCTTCTTCATCTTCGAAAGCTCCTGCTGAGTTCGCTTCATCACATCTCTGGCTCTCAACCGAATTTCCTCACCTTTCTCCAAAAGCTTCGAAGTATCCACTTTGATTCCTGTTACCTTCTCCAAACCCTTTAGAACTTCAGTTGCAGCTTCAGGATCCGGATAATTTAGGAAGCACTGAGCAAGCAATGTCAAGGCTGGCGTACCCATGTTTGCACAACGTTGCAGCATGATTGCTTGAGGACCAACCATATAGCCTTCCTTCAAAACTTCCACGCCCTTATCTTGAACCATCTTTAGCATTTCTGGGCTTGATGCGGCTGCAAACACTTCCAGTTTTTCAGCGTCTTGCCGCTGTTCTATCGGGATACCGCTTAAAGAAATCATCATTTTGACGTTCTTGCTCTTTCCCCAGTCAATCAACGCATTCATAATCGGATAGATAACATCTGCCGATACAGGCGTCTCAGAAACTGCCAGAAGAACCTCATTGTTTCCGAAAACCCTTATCGAAGAATGAGGCAAACCCTCATGAAGAACAATAAGCGGCGGCAGTAACTCCGAATCTAGAAATGCCACTTCATCCAGTTTAAGCTCAGAAATCAGGTGTGAAGCAGCTATAACGCCTACCAATCCAACATCTGGAAACCCGAAAAGCATCACAGCATTCGTTGAAATCCTTTCCCTTTCTATAATCTTTACTTCTCCGCTCAAATTCAATCCTCAGAGCTCTCTTACCTAAGGAATGTAAAAAGCTTACGGAACCCTCCCCACCAAGGCGGAATATGTATTTAAATGTGCAAATAGTCTTAAGTTTGGAGAAAATCATGGCGCTGGAACACTTAGGCTCCTCGCTTTACCAAGCCTTAAGAAAAGTATTCAAAGCCTCAGTAGTGGATGAGGCAACCGTTAAAGAGCTAGTGCGCGATATACAGAGGGCTCTGCTTCAGGCAGACGTTAACGTCAAACTTGTTCTCGACATATCCAAACGCATGGAAGAACGCGCCCTAAACGAGAAAGTTCCTCCCGGCGTTTCCCGACGCGAACATGTTGTAAAAGTTGTTTATGAGGAATTGACGCGTTTCCTCGGCGAAAAATCAGTTCCAATAAAAATGGAGCCGGGAAAAAGGCAGGTAATAATGCTTGTTGGCATTCAAGGTTCAGGAAAAACAACGCAGACGGCGAAACTTGCACGGTACTTCCAAAAAAGAGGTTTCAAACCTGCTTTGATCTGCGTTGACACATACAGACCTGGCGCTTACGCACAGCTTCAGCAACTAGCAGCCAGAATAAACGTGCCGACATATGGCGACTTAAAATCAAAAGACCCCGTAAAAACAGCCATAGAAGGTCTAAAACAGTTCCCTGACAAAGACATAATCCTCATCGACACAGCAGGACGCCACAAAGAAGAACAGGAACTAATCAAAGAAATGAAAATGCTTGAAAAACACATCAAACCAGACGAAGTCATGCTAGTGATAGACGGAACAATCGGTCAGCAAGCAATGGTTCAAGCCAAAGCCTTCCATGAAGCCACACCTATAGGCGCGATTCTAGTAACGAAGCTAGATGGGTCAGCCAGAGGCGGAGGAGCATTGTCAGCCGTAGCTGCAACAGGGGCACCGATAAAATTCGTCGGCACTGGCGAGAAAATAGAAGATATTGAGCCTTTTGTGCCTTCACGTTTCGTCGGCAGACTCTTAGGCATGGGCGACTTGGAAACGTTGCTTGAAAAAGTGCATGAAGCAGAAATCAAAGTTCCTGAAAAGAAAGCCAAAGCCATATTGAGCGGAAAATTCACGTTGACAGACATGTATCAACAGTTCGAAGCCGTGAAGGGAATGGGCACCTTCCGGAAACTCTTGAAAATGCTTCCAGGCATGTCCTATAACATTCCAGAAGACATGCTCAACACGGCTGAAGACCGTTTAGAAAACTGGCGGGTGATGATTCAGTCTATGACTCCCAGCGAGAGGGATAACCCGAAAATTTTCAATGCCTCAAGAATTAGGCGTGTGGCAAAAGGCTCAGGAACAAGCGACAAAGAGGTTAAAGAACTTTTGAAACAGTACATGTTGATGCGGCGAATGTTTAAAACGCTAAGGAGGAAGAAGAAACTTCCATTCTTCGGAAAAGGAATGCCGCTCGATTTCAAGCAGCAATGATGAAAATCTCAGAAGGTTAATAAATGGATATTCTGGAAAGCGCACTGAACATGCTTAAAGAAACCCCCTTATGCGACCACTGTTTAGGAAGACAATTTGCCCTGCTTGGACATGGAATAGAAAATAATGAGAGAGGAAAAGCAATAAAACTCATCCTTACATTCGAGGCACACGCATTAGCCCTTGAAAAAAGCAAAGAAGGCATAAGAAACCTCAAGGCAATAGCCACAAACGGTTTCTGCGAAGTCGCAAAGCAACTGCTTCAAAACATGAAAGCGCGCATTCCTAAGAAAAGTTTTCCAGAAAAATGCTACTTGTGTGACGACAAATTTCATACTGTTGAGAATCTGGCGCAAAACGCCTTGAAGGAGCTGGGTGAGTATGAATATAGCAGTTTCCTGACGGGTAATGCGTTGCCGCTGAATGTGGAAGAACGCGAAGACGAGTTCAGAGCCAAGTTTGAAGTAGCCTATGGAGAAAGCTTGCGAAATGAGTTTGGACGAGTGATAGGGAAAAAAATTGAAGAGCGTAGCCAAAAAACTGTTGAGTTCAAAAAGCCGGAGATGGTTGTGCTCGTTAATCCTTTTTCTGGAGAAGTAAAACTTCAAGTTAACCCGCTTTTCGTTGCTGGACGCTACAGAAAACTAGTTAGGGGCATACCTCAGTCAAAATGGTTCTGCTCAGACTGCCGCGGAGAAGGCTGTGAAAAGTGCAACTGGACTGGAAAGATGTATCAGGAATCCGTCGAAGAACTGATTGCAAAGCCTTTATTGGATGCTACAGGCGGCGTGAAAGCGTCACTTCATGCTTCAGGAAGAGAAGACATTGATGCCCGCATGCTGGGAAATGGCAGACCCTTCGTAATGGAAATTTCAAGACCGAAAAAACGGTTTCTGAATCTCCAGGAAATGGAAGAAGCTGTGAATGCGCATGCTAAAGGCAAGGTTGAAGTTTCAGGTTTACGCATCACGGATCGGGATGTTGTCAGAAAATTGAAGAGTGCGGAATCCACGCAAAAGGAATATCGTGTTGTAATTGAATTTGAAAAAAGAATCAAGCTGAAAGATATGCGCTTGTTGGAAGAAAAGCTCACAAATATTACCGTAAAGCAGAGAACCCCAATCCGTGTGTCGCATAGACGTGCAGACTTGACACGGGAAAAGTACATATACGAGGTGAAAGTAAAGAAGTTGTCGCCCCAAAAGGCGATGATGAAAGTAAGAAGCCAAGGAGGGCTTTATGTTAAGGAATTGGTGACAGGAGATGAGGGAAGAACATCACCCAGCGTCTCGGAAATTCTCAAAAATAAAGCGAAGCCCTTGAATCTTGATGTTTTGAACGTTATTATGGAAGACGAGAGAGTGAAAAAATGAGGAAGTCAAAAGGATATCGTGCAAGGACACGTCGGCTCTTGAAAAAGAACCCTAGAGAACGGGGAAAGATACGGCTTAGCAAACTGCTCTACGCATATCCACCTGGAGAACGCGTGGTTGTCAAGATAGACTCGAGCATTCATAAGGGAATGCCTCATAGGCGCTATCATGGCAGGGTTGGCACAGTGGTCAACAAGCAAGGCCGGAGCTATATTGTAAGCGTGAGCCAAGGAGATGCCACAAAGGAGATTATTGTACGCCCAGAGCATTTGGAACCGTTCAAGAGTGGTTAGAATGGCTAAAAAAGCCGTAACCGAGAAGAAACTTACACTTCCAGAAGTAAAAAAAATACTTGACACTATTGGTGAAGAGAAACTCGATCAATTCCAGCGTCGCACTTGGGATTACGTGTCCAAGTTCTCCAAACTCGACGCTAAAGATGCTGAAAAACTTGTGCCGAAGCTTGTGGCGGAATTCGGTTTAGACGATGATGAAGCCGTCCAAATAGTCAACTGCATGCCAGCAAGTGTTGATGAGTTAAGAGTTTTCCTCGCTGGTGGCCGCAAGATTATTGAGACTTCCAAGTTGGAAACAATGGTCACCCTTTTGAATGAGCATCGAAAATTGAAATAAGCAGTTCCGCTACTATTTCTAGGGCAATGAGGTAAGGGATAAAGGCGAACATGATGGAGAAGCGGTACGAAGAGTACGCTTACGTCCTAGATTTCTTGCCGCACGGTCGCCCAGGCGTACGCGTTTCGGGAAGAGCGGGGTATAGAGCGGGAGCTCTGGTTCAGTTGATAGGGGAAGAGTTCTTCACTTTGCTTGAGGCTTTGATCAAGGAAGGTGCATCGCTCAAGCCTCATGACCGCGTCTACGTTGGAAAGGAGGCTAGAGAAGAGGTTACGTACATTATTGGGCGCATAGGCTATGAAGAGTTGACGGGGGCTGCAAAGATGGAGCTTCCGGCTGTGATTAGCAGGATAGTGCTTAATCGTGAAGAATGGTTTGTGAACTTTTTCAACACTGCTCGGGCTGTGACCCCGCGGATGCATGCCCTAGAGTTGATTCCGGGGATAGGGAAAAAGTACATGTGGCAAGTCATTAATGAACGTGAAAGAAAGCCTTTTGAAAATTTCGAAGATTTGCAGAAACGCACCGAGTTGCCCAATCCTTCCAAGCTGGTTACAAAGAGGGTTTTGGAGGAACTGTCAGGAGAAAGCAAGTATAGGCTTTTCACGAGAGTTCACTAGCACAGCCAAGTCGGTCAGCGGATTCTATGAGCCTCCTAGAAAGTACGAAGCTTCTACTTCGAAGATATCGAACCGTTCCGAAAAGGTCTCTGGGTCAAAACTTCATGGTTGAGCCCGCCGTCTTTCGAAGCATGAGTGATTATGCCTCGCTGAATCGAAACGATGTAGTTTTGGATATTGGCGCTGGACTTGGCTTCTTAACACGCTATTTGGCGAAGAACTGCAAAAGTGTTTTGGCAGTTGAGTCTGATCCACGCCTTGTTGAAATTTTATGTGAACAGCTAATCGATTTGCCTAATGTCACCGTGATTGCAGGCAACGTGCTGAAGACGCCTGTTCCCAGTTTCAACAAGGCAGTTTCAATTCCGCCGTATCAGATTTCGTCACGTTTGCTTTTGTGGCTTTTCAACAAAAGTTTCGATTGCGCCGTTTTGATTTTCCAAAGAGAATTTGCGAACCGGCTAATGGCTTCTATTGGAAGCGAAGATTACGGGTGGTTAACGGTTCTTGCGTATTACTATGCGGAAGTTGAGCTTCTGGACGATATTCCCAAGGTGATGTTTTATCCGCAGCCGAAAGTGGATTCAATAATTGTACGTTTGAAATCACGGAAGCCATCACTGTTCAAAGTGAGGGATGAGTCAATGTTTGCGAAGATGGTTCAGTCGCTTTTCACGCAACGCAACAGGAAAGTCCGGAATGCTGCTCTGCCTTTCATGAAAGGCATTCGAATGATACCTAAAAAAGAAGCGGCTGAACTGGTTAAAGTTCTCCCATTTCGAGATAGGCGGGTCAGGGAATTGGCGCCTGAAGACTTTGGAGCGCTGGCAAATGCCATCTGCGGTTAAGAAGGCATTTTTCGAAGATTACGTGTTTCAGGTCTGGGAGAACGTCTATGAGCCTGCTGAAGACTCGTTTCTATTTGCAGAGAATTTGAAGACTCGGGAAGGCGATAGTGTTCTTGACATTGGAACCGGATGCGGAATATTGGGAATTGTGGTATCCAAGAAAGCTTCAAGCGTTGTTGCTCTAGACGTAAACCCTTTTGCCGTTCGATGTGCAAGAGAAAATGCTCGCATCAACGGTGTTGTGGATAAGATGTCGTTTGTGCAGGGAGACCTCTTCGCACCATTGAGAGCGGAAAAGAGATTTGACTTGATCCTTTTCAATGCGCCTTATGTGCCAGTAGAAGATGGGCAAGATGATTCTTGGCTTAATCGTGCTTGGTCGGGAGGGAAAAGCGGGAGGCAAGTCATAGACCGTTTTATCTGCGATGCCAAGGCGCATCTGAGGCAAGATGGGCGGATTTTGTTGATGCAATCCACATTGTCCGGAACTAGAAAGACATTTGCGAAGTTTGCGGAAAACGACTTAAAAGCTGGCATTGTTGCTAAACGTGATTTGCCTTTTTTTGAGACACTGCTTCTTTTTGAAGCGAAGCGTATTGACCCAACTTCTAGGTAAGAATCTCGTGCAGTCGCAACTCGTCTCTTATGGGCAATCCGCCTATTCCCTTCAGAACTCGTCCATGCTTTTTCGCTATGACGTTGGGGTTGACTTCGTAGATCTGGAAACCGAGGCTTTGGTAGAAGGCTAAGGCTGGCAAGTCATCGTTGGAGGTGGAAACAAGTAATTTTTCGTTCCCAAGTTTTCTGGCTTCGTTTCCAACCGCTTCAACCAAACTCTTGCCAACGCTCGAACCTTGGTGTTTAGGCAGCACTCCCAAACCCACAATTATTACATTGCCGCCCTCGTCAGCGAAGGATATGAAACCAACTAGGCTGTCTTTCACTTTTGCTGCATACGCTGGGAGCTCTGCAACAACGTATCTTTTGTCAAAGGTTAGCTGTTCCTGTTCCTCCCAGAAGCGATTCACAAATCGTCGAATCTGTGTTCTTTCCTCATTTGTGGTTACTTTTTTGATTTTGTAATGCGTGGCAGTTTTCTTTGTGCATAACGGGCATGTTGCTCGGAGCTTTGTATGTTCTGCGCACACTAGGTTGCCGCATACTGAGCACTTGTAGAAGGCATTCTTCTCGCAAAATTG
>DATBWI010000078.1:0-22225 GCA_036514855.1 Bathyarchaeia archaeon
GGCATGGACAGTAGACTCTTTGTGAACTTGCTCAACTCTTCGCGCGTCTTGAACTTTGCAATTATGATTGCGTCTGTTAGACCAGTAACATCATATACGCAGCACACGTTTGGAATTCTTGCAATTTCTTTCTCCATCTCCAGAAGCCTTCCCTTCGAAACCGTTATCTCGGTAAGAACCGTCAACTCATATCCGAGCTTTTCATGGTCTAACATGGCTGAGTATCCTGTTATGATGCCTTCCTTCTCCATCTTTTTTATCCGCGACAGCACCGTGCCAATGGAAACACCGCATTGCTTCGCAACTTGCCTTGAAGAACGCCTAGCATCCTGAATTAACGCGTTCAAAATACTAATGTCTGTCTCGTCAAAACTCACCATTAACCACCTCATAGCGCACAATCATCCAATCCCAAACATCCTCTATTTAACATTTGCCTTTAGAAACATCAACAAAGTTTTTATGTTTACAGAAACAACTCTATTCCCTGCAAATTTGACCACATAAGCACAACTGCCAGCGGAAACTTGAATATTCATGCAATGCGATGACAAACTAAATATGCCTGTTCAATCACGAAGCATTATCCCGAATGGGAAGATTCACACATGAAGTATGACACGATACTTGTACTTGACTTCGGAGGTCAGTACTGCCACCTCATAGCGAGAAGAATCAGAGAACACGGCGTTTACTCAGAAATCGTCTCCCACGACATAAAACCACAAGAAATCATTGCCTTAAGCGAAAAATTCAACGTAAAAGGCATTATCCTTTCAGGAGGACCCGCAAGCGTATACGCGCCAAACGCGCCTAAATTTGACCCGCAGCTTCTTGAACTTGGTCTTCCCGTCTTAGGCTTGTGTTACGGGCATCAGCTCATAGCTCAAATAGTCGGGGGAAAAGTCGAACCTGCTAGGCAAAGGGAATATGGGATTGCGTACGTGACAATCGACAAGGCAACAGGAATTTTGAAAGGCTTAGGCGAAAAAGAGAAGGTTTGGATGAGCCATGGAGACACAGTTTTCGCAGTTCCACCCGAATACGAGATTCTAGCGCATACTGAAAACTGTCCTGTCGCCGCTTTCCGACATAAAAACAAGCCCATCTACGGGTTACAGTGGCATCCTGAAGTCATTCACACAATAAACGGCATGCAAATGCTCCGCAGCTTCATCTTCGACATCTGCGGATGCGAAGCAAACTGGAAAATGGAAGACATAGTTGAAAAAATGACTCAAGAGATAAGCAGGGAAGTAGGCGAAGGAAAAGCCATAATAGCCCTCAGCGGAGGCATAGACTCCAGCGTAGCTACAGCCCTCGCAGCCAAAGCCCTAGACGACCGGTTAACAGCAGTTTTCGTTGATCACGGTTTTATGCGAGAAGGCGAACCGGAATTCGTCAGAAACGTATTTCAACAATTCAAACTAAACCTCATAATTGCAGATGCTCAAAAAAGATTCATGGAAAAACTAGAAGGCGTAACAGATCCCGAAAGAAAGAGAAAGATCATAGGCGAAGAATTCATTAGGGTTTTTGAAGAAATCTCGGACAAATCCGGCGCAGAATACCTGATCCAAGGAACAATCTATCCGGACAGAATCGAGTCAGGCTTCAGAAAATTCTCGGACAAAATAAAAACACACCACAACGTTGCCGGCTTGCCATCCAAGATCAAATTCAAGAAAATCATTGAGCCTCTTCGCGATCTGTACAAGGATGAGGTTAGAAAAGTCGCTAAAGTGCTTGAATTGCCAAAAGAGATAGTTTTCAGGCAACCGTTTCCTGGTCCAGGATTGGCTGTTAGAATCATTGGCGAGTTGACTGAGGAAAAAGTTAAGCTTGCAAAGAGGGCGGATAGAATTGTGAGAGAAGAAATCGAGAAGAGTGGGTTAGAGGAGAATTTGTGGCAGTATTTTGCTGTTTTGATGGATACCAAAGCAACAGGCGTTAGAGGCGATGCTAGGGCTTATGGGTATGTTGTTGCTGTGAGAGCTGCAGAAAGCCGTGAGGCAATGACCGCCAACTTTGCTAAGATCCCCTATACCGTGCTGGAAAGAATCTCAACCAGAATTACTAACGAGATTCCAGAGGTTACACGTGTCGTTTACGATATTACTCACAAACCGCCAGCAACAATAGAGTGGGAATAAAAGACTCGCCCTAAAACTTGGATTTTTTCCATCAAGCCTTCTTAAGCGCATGTCTAACTAGCTCTTTCATCGCTCACGAAATTGTTTTATTATAAAGCAGATTGAATATAAGTTTGCATTTGAAGAGCGGTGAACGTTTGTGAAGGTTCTGATTCTCGCAGGCGGCTTCGGAACAAGATTAAGACCAATAAGCTGCACTAGACCAAAAAGTCTTCTCCAAATAGTCAACAAGCCCCTGCTTCAATGGATTTACGAAAGGCTCGCCAAGAACAACATTACAGAAGCAATACTTGCGGTTAACCATTTTACAGAAGTCTACATCAAGCAGAATAGAATTCCAAAATCTGGGCTCACAGTAAAGTACTCGCGCGATCCTTTAAGAAAGCCTCTAGGAACTGGGGGTCCAATAAGAAAGGCTGAGAGACTTATTGGTCATGATGAAACTTTCTTGGTTTTGAACGGCGACATATTTGCAGACGTAAACTACACAGAAATCCTAAAGCAGCATAGGGAAAATGGAGCAGTGGCTACTATGGCTCTTCACAAGGTTGAGGATCCAAGCCGCTACGGAGTGGCAGAACTTGCGGAGAATAACCGCATAAAAAGATTTGTTGAGAAACCGCCAAGAAAGACTGCTCCTAGCAACTTGATAAATGCTGGCGTTTACGCTTTGGACCCAAAAATATTTGATTATCTTCCAAAAGGGAGAGCCTTTTCAATTGAGCGTGAAGTTTTTCCAAGACTCGCAGAGGAAGGTGAGCTATACGGATACGTTTTTGATGGTCTTTGGACGGATATTGGCGAACCGGAAGATTACCTAAAGCTAAATAGGACGCTGCTGGATTCTCTTGGAAATATGCAGACACACAAAGTTGGAAACAACGTAGAAATCAAGAAGCCCGTTGCTTTCGACAAGGGAGTTACTGTAGGAGAAAAATCGGTCATCGGCCCGCACTCTGTAATAGGGCGAGACGTCACCATCGGAAAAAACGTCCACGTACAAAATTCTGTAGTTCTTCCAAAAACAGTCATACAGGATTTTTCATTTATAGATGATTCCATAATCGGCGAAGAGGTTTCCATTGGGAAAAAAGCCAGAATGAAAAAATGCATAATTGGTGATCATGCCAGAATCAGGGACAATGTCGTGATCGTTGAAGGAGTTACGGTCTGCCCAGCAAAAGAAGTCTCTGAAAGTGTATTAACGCCTAAACATATCTGTTAACGAGGTAAAACGTCATGTCAAGCTCAAGAAGATTGTTTGGAACAAACGGAATCCGCGGAGTCGTCAACAAAGAACTGACTCCTGAAATGGCGATTAAAGTTGGAAGCGCGACAGGAACATTCTTCGAAGGGGGCGATTTAATAGTCGGCTACGACGCCAGAACAAGCGGTCCCATGTTCGCAAAAGCCGTCATTTCCGGATTAACCGCCACTGGTTGTAATGTATTTTTAGCAGGAATGGCGCCAACACCAGCATTGCAATATGCGGTGAAAAATCACAAACCAGACGGCGCAGTAATAATAACCGCTTCGCATAATCCGCCGGAGTACAATGGAATAAAGGTTGTATGGAGTGATGGAATAGAGATTTCTCGCGATCAAGAAATCATGATCGAAACCATATTCTTTGATCAGAAGGCGCACTATGCAGAATGGGATGAGATAGGAGCGATACGGGACCTGCCCGGCGTAGTTGACGACTATGTGGAAGCTATCAAAAAGCATGTAGATGGCGACAGAATTGCGAAGAAACGTTATCACGTCGTGGTTGACGGGGCGAACAGCGTTGGAAGCTTGACCGCGCCGCCTCTGCTTCGAGACTTAGGGTGTAAAGTTACAACTATAAACGCTAACATAGATGGAACATTCCCTGGTAGACTTCCTGAACCGCGCCCAGAGAACCTCGGCGACTTAGCTTCAACTGTGAAAGCATTGAAGGCGGATTTAGGCGTTGCTTATGACGGCGACGCTGACCGTGCAGTCTTTGTTGATGAACATGGAGAAATCTGTTCTGGCGACCAGTCCTTTGCTTTGGTCGAGAAATATTTTCTGATAGATAACAAAGGCGAAAAAATAGTCACACCCGTAAGCTCCTCAACACTGATCAAGGACATAGCCGACGCCTACGGCGGAGACGTTAAATGGACTATAGTTGGAAGCGTAACAGTGGCCCAAACAATGAAAGACTTAAACGCGAAACTTGGGGGCGAAGAAAACGGCGGAATCTTTTACGGGCCTCATCAATCCGTCAGAGACGGGGCGATGTCAACTGCTCTTGTTCTAGACATTATGGCTAAGACAGGCAAGACGTTTTCAGCGTTACTTGGAGAACTGCCAAAATACTTTATTCAAAAAGGCAAGGTGGAATGTCCAGAGAATCTCAAAGAAAAAGTTTTAGAAGATCTTACTGGGCAAGTGAAAAAATTGAATGTGAGCACGATTGATGGGGTTAAGATATGGTTTGATGACAAAAGCGCTATTTTGATGCGTCCGAGCGGAACAGAGCCGATTTATCGATTGTATGCAGAGGCTAAAACTGAAAAAAGAGCCGTAGACCTTGTTAATGAATATTCTTCGGTGCTTAAGAAGATAATTGAAAAGCATTAGCAGTCATCTTTTTGGAGAAAAGTTATGTCCTCATTGGCGTCATGCATAAAGCCAGTTGAAATTGGCAGTGTTGATAAGCGAGGAAAATACACAGTCTGCATTATAGGTTGTGAAGAAAACAGCGCCTTCCACGCTTATCTTTTCCTTGAGGCTGGATTCAAAGTTGTATGTGTGGATGCAAACCAAACAGTAGTCAATCAACTTTCGAATGGAAAAGCGCCATTTCTGAAACGTGAAATCGAGCTTAAACTGAAGAACCATGCAAAAACTGGATGTTTACGTGCTACAAATGATGTTCGAACTGCTGTGTCCCAAAGTGATGTCGTTGCCATAGCGTTACCAGTAAAACTGGACAATAAGAAAAAAGCAGATTATGCAGGATTGGAGAGCACATGTAAACATGTGGGTTCGAGTCTTCGTCGCGGTTCCTTAGTTATCGTCATGAGCATTACTGGAATCGGAGTCACGGAAGGAATGATAAAAGATATTTTGGAAAACACTTCTGGATTCAAGGTGGACGCTGATTTCGGCTTAGCTTACAGTCCCCTGTGTATTGGGAATGAAGAGGTTGCAGGCTGCAAGCGAATTGTTGCGGCGAATGACAAAGACACGTTGAGCACTGCGACGGCTGTTCTGGGCACTATTGCGAAAAATGGTTTGAGAACAACTGGCGACATTAAGACGGCGGAAGCCACAGTGCTGTTTGAATTGGCGCAACAAGATGTAGACTTGGCTCTTGCAAACGAGTTGGCAATTTTCTGCGAGAAAGCGGGTATTGATTATCTCGAAGTTCAGAAGCTCATGGAACACGATCATCGCTGTGCATCACCCATGCCGACTCTTGCAGACACAACTGGTCGGGACGGAGCATATCTCCTATTGGATGATGCTGAGAACTTGGACGTGAAGTTTCGAATTCCGGCGATTGCCAAAGATGTGAATGATGAAGTTGTTAAACATGCCGTCGCGCTGACTCGGGAAGCGTTGAGGGATTGTGGGAAAACCTTGAGAAGGGCGAGGATTGTTCTGCTTGGGCTTTCTCAGTCACCAAATATGAAGAGCCTCGCCAAGAAAACGGTGAGAGAATTCGCAAAAATGCTGGAAGCCAAGGGTGCGCGAATTAGCCTGTACGATCCATACTTTTCAACTGATGAACTTGTGGAGATGCAACTTCATGGGAGCAAGAATCTTGCTGAATCAATTGAGAACATGGACTGCATAATAGTATCCACGGGGCACGGCCTGTTCAAACGTTTGGATTTGAGAAAAGTGAAGGTTGTGGTCAAAATGCCAGCCGCTATTGTTGACCTTGAAGGAATCTTTGAGCCGCGAAATGTTGAAAAAGAAGGTTTCATATACCGCGGATTGGGAAGGGGAGTGTGGGCAAAACGAAAAAACTTGGTGTAGCAGTCATTGGAACGGGTTTCTGGGGAAGAAACCACGCAAGAGTCTATAAGGAACTGGAAGAGACGGAGCTTTTGGCAATTTGTGACATAGATTCTGAAAGATCCAAAGCTGTTGCGAAACAGTTTGGTGTTGATGCTTACACTAGAACTGGGAAGATGCTTGAGCGTGAAGACATCAAAGCCGTGAGTGTTTGCACGTGGTCAACAAGTCTAGCAAAAACTGCTTTAACCGCTTTGAACGCTGGAAAGCATGTTTTGGTAGAGAAACCTATGGCGACAAACGTGAAGCAGGCGGAGAAACTGCTCGAAACTGCAGAAAAGGAACGGTTACACATCACAATCGGCTTTCTAATGCGCTTTATTCCCGGCATACAACACATAAGAAAGGCAATTGAAAACGACGCTATAGGCGACCTCGTTTGTGCAGCGGCGAAAAGGGTTTCTCAGTGGCCCGAAAGGATAGGCGATGTTGGTGTTGTCAAAGACACGGCAATCCATGATATGGACATTGTAAGATACCTCTTCAATGAAGACCCCGTTGCAGTTTACGCCAAAACAGGAAGCATGAAGCATAAGAAATTCGAAGACTATGCCCAGATCATGCTTACGTTTGAAGATGGAAAAAGCGCCTTCATCGAATCCAACTGGCTGACGCCTTACAAGACTCGAACGCTGACAGTGACTGGGAGCTCGGCAATAATGAAGCTCGATTACATCACGCAAGAATTAATGATTGAAGACGCAAAGCAAACTCTTCAGCCGAGATACCCGTGGCAAGAACCATTGAAACTCGAACTCAGACACTTTGCAAACTGCGTTTTGAATAAGGAAAAACCGCTGATAACGGGAATGGACGGCTTTAGGGCTCTGCAAATAGCTGAAGCATCGTTAAAGTCTTCGGTAACAGGAAGGGTTGTGAAACTAAAGTAGAAAAACCCAGACTATCCGCCGATTTCTTGACCAAACTGTATTGCTGCTATTGTGATGTCAATAATGCTTATTTCATTATTTCCATCCAAATCGGCATGAGGATTCCAATTCTCGTCTCCCTGATTTGCTGAGAAGGTTAAGGCAATTATGGTTAAGTCAACAATGTCAACTACTCCATCGTGATTTACATCGCCGATAAGATATTGGCTCATCAGAGGATAACCATCACTATTGTATCCATTTATGATGTATGGCGTGTCGCCTATGCCTAGACTATAAGTTGACTGGTTCAAATCCGAACCCGTATAGTCGCTCCAGTAATTGCCTTCATAGTCATTATGCCAAACATTCGTCGAGTTTTCACTTGACACTTGATTCTTGTTGTCCACGAAGTTGTTGTGATAGATCACGTTGTCATTGGAGCCTCCTCCTAAATAAACTCCCCATTGTTGATTCTTTCTAACAGAATTCCCAACAATGAAATTGCCGATAGAGCCTTCCAAATACACACCTAGAATACTGTGATCTATTTTGGTTCCTGAAAGAGTGTTACCGCTTGAATTACCTAAGTAAAGACCGTTAGCTTGATTGTCTACAAGAGTATTATTCTCAATCATGTTGTCTGTGCAGCTCAAAAGGTATATTCCAAAAGTGTTACGCGAGACATTGTTATGAGAAAGCGTGTTCCTGCTTGAACTGTACAGGTAGATGCCGTTATCTCTGTTGTCAGTGAAAACGCAGTTTTGAATAGTGTTTCCAATGGACCCCTCCACAGAAATACCATATATGCTGTTTGAGACTGTCACGTTATCTACTAAAGAGTCTTTGACAAAAGCCAGTAAGACACCGTCAATGTTTTTAGTGAATGTGAGATTTTTCACTGTTATCTGCGAGCAATTAACTAAACCTAAGTATCCGACATTTGGAAAAGTGGAGGAGTTTATTACAAGGTTTTTCTCGCTGATCAAGTATTGAATCGACTTGTCATTCACCATGTTGGAGTTGTCGATGTCTTCAATAAAATCTGAAAGAGAGCTACCAAAAACTCCAAAATTGTAGGAGTTGTCGGTCATGCTGTTGTTTCTAAGAGTGTTGTATCCCGAACAAGAGAGATAAATGCCTTCAGTGTTGTTCCACACCATGTTATCACAGAGAAAGTTGTTCATTGAAGATTCAAGATAAATTCCATAACCTTCGTGTAAACTACGATAGTTCGAAGCGACTACGTTTCTCTCGATGATGTTGTCATCTGAAAACTGCAGGTAAATGCCTCCTTCACCCTTCGTTACTGAATTGTCACTAAGGATATTGTTTTCGGAACCTGACAAGTCAATTGCATACTCGTTTTGCGACATAACGCTGTTGCTTATGCTGTTGCCTGAAGAGCCTATTAGAACGAGGCCCTCGTAGTTTTTCAGAAAAGTGACATTTTCCACAATGGAGCCACTTGTATAAGCCAACAATAAACCTTGCAAGTTTTTCGTCAAACACAAGTTATTGACCGTAATATTTGAAGAATTCACGATGGCGATGTAGCCAGCATCGGATGGAATTTGTATCTCGTTTTGGTTCACGTAATAGTATATGGGTGTCCCATTAACAGTGTTTGAAGCATCTATGTCATGAATGAAGTCTGGAAGAAAATCCCCGTCTACCCCAAAAGAGTATGCGTTGGCGGTGATATTGTTGTCTCTAAGTGTCGCATTATTTGATCCTTGGATGTAGATTCCAACGGAACTGTTCAGAACTTTTGTATCTGAAACCCTAGAGTGATCAGAATAGTGGAACAAGATTCCAGAATCTGGCGTATCATTTTTAATGTGTGTGCCACTGTGTTGTACTGTGAAGCCACTAATATTGACGTAGTCAGCAGCCACATGGACAACGGTTCCTGCTCCATTCCCATCAATAATTGTGTTGCGCGAGTCTTCTCCGACAAGCGTCAAGCTGTCCTTATCCACAAGTATGTTTTCATAATACGTGTCTGAAGATACAACAATAGTGTCTCCGGCGCTGGCGTTGTCTACTGCCCACTGTATCTTTTCGTAATCATGCGGAACCCTGATGACTGTTGGACTCCTCACAACCGCTAGCGTAAAGAAGGCATTATTCGATATGGATTCTTCCCCAGGCACAGGCACTATAGCCACTGTAACATTGTATGTTCCTTCAACCGAAGGATTCCACAAGCAACTAACCGAAGTTGAGGCACCGCTTGCCAAGAAATTGATAACTTTGGAATCTACGACACTACCATTAACCAACAGCTGCACCGCAACATCGTCTTCATTCATTCTTCCAAAATCCAATATTGTCGTATTGATGATTGTCGTATCATCGGGTTTGGCGTATGATGGAGCCTCACAATTCAAAACCAGAAGGTCATGGTCGGCGGGAACTTGCTCTACTGCTTTTCTTGCGTTGATTCTGCCGTACCCATAATATAC
Organism: Bathyarchaeia archaeon; assembly: GCA_036514855.1. Classification (GTDB taxonomy): domain Archaea; phylum Thermoproteota; class Bathyarchaeia; order Bathyarchaeales; family Bathycorpusculaceae; genus DATBWI01. The sequence continues at coordinate 9,547 of DATBWI010000078.1, forward strand.
ATCGAATCCCGGTTCGCCTAAGTCGTCAGCGCTTTGTCGGAGTTGAGCCCGTACTTGATCGCGTGTCATATTGGGGAATCTGCTCCAAATTAGTGATGCTAAACCGACAACGTGAGGCGCCGCCATGGATGTGCCGCTTATGTAAGCATAAGAGTCATCCCATATTGTGGAGTAGATACGCTCGCCTGGAGCCGCTAACTCGACCCAGTCTCCAAAATTCGTTTTTATGTAAGGTTCGTCTGATGAATCAGTTGCAGTTACAGCGATGACCTCGTCGTACGCTGCAGGATAAGTTTTGAGACTGCTCGCATCGTTTCCAGCAGAAACAATTATGAGGATACCATTTTCGTACGCATATTTTATGGCCTCGTAAAGAAGTTGGCTCGACTTGAACCTAGGCCCACCCCAACTGCAGCTAAGGATGCGCGCTCCTTGATCTACAGCGTGAACGATGGCATTGGCAAGATCGTCTTCTTGGCCAAATCCCTTTTGACAGAAGCTTTTCTCAGCCATTATTTGGACTTGAGCGATTCCAGCTATGCCCCTGCTGTTGTTGGCAACTGAGGCGATGATTCCTGCACAATGGGTACCGTGACCGTTGTCATCCATTGGATCTGAATCATTGTTGACCCAGTCATAGCCCAAAGGCACATAGTTTGCGGCGAGGTCTGGATGGTTCCAGTCGATGCCAGAGTCGATGACGGCTACAAGCACTGACGAACTGCCAAAGGTGGTGTTCCATGCGTATTGCGCCTCTATGGCAGCCAGTCCCCACTGCTGGGTCACATAAGGGTCGTCAGGCGCATAATCGATCTTGAACTGCTCATTTGCTTCTATGTACTTTGATATGCCCTTTCTCTCAAGCTCGCTAATTAAGTAGGGCACTTGCGCTTGGGATATGCCAACGGTGAATGCTTCGACCTTATCTCGCATCCGCACTTCATTGATGATTTTGCCTCCACATCGGGCGATAACACTCTCTGCTTGGGAATAGCTGTCTGGCAGTGCATGATTTAACCCGATTACAATCTCAGCTGAATAACTGTTTGTATGCACTTGTTCGTTTCCTTCGTCTACAGAAGCGCTGGACATGGAGATGTCTTCAGAGATCTGAATGCAAATAGGAATACATAACAAAACTAGCATTGAAATGCCTATTGACAAGGTGACCTTTCGATCCAACTCTTCCGCTTCCTATTAGTAATTAGAGTTCGTGAAAATTAATGCTTCTGTAGTGAACAAGAAAATACACGTACATATATGTGGAAAAGAAACTGGAACTTGAACTATAAATAAGGGGGTCTAATACTGCCCTCTGAGATTGACGCTCAAAATCATGGCTCTAAACTGGATTAAATCTTAACATGCTTTCCCTATTTTGTTTTGATGTTGAAAGGTCTACCTTCGGAGAGTATTTTCTCAGGGATTTCATTTTTCCACTTTTGGAGAAATGGCATATCCTCTGTTTCTTTCCGCAGCTCGTCAGGCAACATTTCAGGGATTTCATCGCGTATCGGATACCATCTTAGACATTTTGGACACACGATCAAGCCTTCAGTTATCTCGTCTTTTTCTTCGAAAACATGCAGTTCAAGCGGATGATATTTATCAATTGGGCAAGCGAGTATTTCCATTAGCTTCTTTTTGATGTTTCATCCCTCTGAATATGCTTTCGCTCCTAGACTATAAAACATTTTCACGGAAAACAGCGTTCTCCTATTCCCATTTGCCGAGAGAACCCACTTTAATATCTAAGACTGTTTGATGCCAGTTCGGACCAGTTGACCTGACAACGCGGCAGAAAGGAAAATCAAAAGACACGCCTAAACTTTCGAGTTTTTCGGCGACTTTTGCCTTTGTTTTCTCGATAGGATTCTCCTTTCCCATTACATGTTCAAAACCATAATAGTGTATCCATCCTCCCGACGTTTTAAGCGCTAAAAGGGCATACGGTAGATATTGAAGTGCTTTTTCGGGCAACGGCATGAGAACTCTATCTGCCAAGCGGCGAAGCCTTTTTTCAATGATCTCTTTTGCATCGCCGAGAACTGGAACAACTTTTCCGTAAACTCGATTAAGCTTCACGTTTTCTCGCATGTATTGAACGGCTATGGGGTTAACATCGATGGAGTACACTTTTTGCGGGTTTGAATGCTTAGCTATTACCATAGAGAAGCATCCTACGCCGGCAAACATGTTCACAACGACATCATCATTATCAACAAGTTTTGCGATCCGCGCTCTTTCGTACGAGAGTCTTGGGGAAAAATAGCATTTCTCAAGTTCAACAGAAAACAAGCATCCGGATTCCCTTTGAATGGTAACTTTCTTATTTTCTCCAGCAACATGCTTCAAGCCGCGAAGCCTAAAGTCTCCTTGCACAGGAGTTGTTTGAGCCAGCACTGTCCTGACATTATTATGAGTGTCCATGATGGTTTCAGCGAGGGTCTTAGCCTTACCGTTCACTGTGCTTGTTAGGCGGAGAATTGCTATGTCTCCCACAATATCATAAGAATCGTGAATGCAGGTTAACTGCTCGGAATTAAACTTCCGAAAACACTTCTTCAAGCTCTGTTCCTCCATCCAACAAAAGATAAGAGCGGCTGGAAACATTTAAAAGCAAACGATTTCCAGTTTAGGAAGAGGCGAACACTTTTGGAGAAAACATCCGGAATCGTTTACGAGTGTGTAAGATGCGGGTCGAAAGTTCCATCTGAGGAGTTGGAACTTCGCGGCGGCGAAATAAAATGCATAATCTGCGGGTATAGGATTCTGAAAAAGACAAAGCCGCCAGTTGTTAAGCGCATTCCGGCTAGATGAGCAGGCAAAGCCTAACGACTAAAAAAGCATTCTGTTGAATCATTAAGCCTTGCAACGGCACTAGAAGATTTCTTTCTCGCCAATCTTTCGAAGTGCTTTACCGCGAAGTCTGACGGTTTCACTTATGACTTCTTCGGGTTGCTTGTCAACAGTCTTCCTCTTAACGGTCTCTCCGCAGACTCCTTTGGGCAGTAGTCGCCTTTTTACACAGATTGCGTATGTGCAGTTTGCGACGTTGCACATGTCTTCTGTCCATCTGCACCAGAAACCATCTTTTCTGTAGTCAGCAGCATTTTTCGTGCACTTAAAAGATTGGCATGCAGGAGAACAAATTTTCTCTTGAACCAATATGTACACAACCTTTATTGATTTTCACAAAATTCTACAGTTGCCACATTACTTCTCTTGCTAAATATGTTTCACAAGAACCAATATAAGCTTTTTTCCCTAGGACTCCTTATTCTCATTATTGACTTGAGCTTGGCTTTTGGGTGACGAGCGTCTTCTGTAAATTTCCAATCCAACAACAAGAAGAGCAGTCAGCACAACTATAATCACCGTTGCAAACTGGTTGGTTTCAACAAGCGCTCCTGCTAACAGGATGTACCGGTCTGCTCTGATCTGAATCGTCTTTGAACTGTCTGCAGAAAAATTGCCTGACTCAAAAAGCTGGGTTTGGCCGGGCAAACAAACATCCAATTGGATATTATCGCCGATAATGTTGTTAAAAGTAACGATGCCATCCGATCCTGTCGTGCCTGACAACGCATTGAAATCTTGTCTTTGCAACGTCACGTTCACATTGCCGATTGGCTGCCCAAAATAGTCAACAACCTGAACTGAAATGCTCAAATCATAAAATGCGCAGACAATGGACACATTCTGATCTTGGAACAAATCAACGGTAGTTTCGTTTAACAATATTCTGTCCGCGTATACCTTTACAAAGTATCTTCCAAATGTGCACTGGAGAATGGCTAATCCGCCAGCATCAGTAGTTGCGGAATAATCCAATCCGCCCATAAGGTCCCGAGCTACAATAGTAACGTCTGCGATCGACCTATTCAACGCATCTACAGCTTTAACCTGCAATATTCTAGCTGGACAGAGTATGTTCACGTCAAAGTATGCTGCCGCAGGCAGATTGGATACAACATCATTGCCTTGGTTAAAGAGGACGCCATAGCGTGAAGCGTTAATCATGTACGTGACATTTGGAAGCAAAGAGAGCTGCAATATTCCATTGATTTCTGTTGCGCCTTCATCTATGCCTGTCCTATTCTGCTTTTCACCCAGATTCGTGGTGTAGTTGTAAGTCAAAGATATGGAAACGCTTGGAATAATGACGTTGTTTGAGTCTGTCACGCTAATGTTCAACGTTGTCAACTGGCAAGTGAAATTCAAACGTTCTTCCATGGTTATCGTGAAATTAAGCTCACCGACCCTCACGTTTTTGAAAAATGCTTCACTTGTGTAGCTGCCTGTTTCAAGCATTATGACGGCTAGTCCATCTTCGTCGCTTGTAGCGTTATAGTATGTCCTTGTAGAGGTTTCATATGCGTTCACGAAAACGCCGGATACCGCTTTTTCGGCTAGGTTAAGTGTTAAAATCTCTGTTTTGAATCCGAGGATTTCGAAGACTTGCTTGTCGGGTGCGTCTCTCTTGGAATTCGGCACAGGCGTTATGGTGATGTTGTAATCTCCGATCGTCGCATTTAGAGGAACTGTCCATTCTGCAGTAACAACTCCGTTCAATGCAGTCGAGTTAACGGAGTCTATTATGCTGCCCGCATATCTTGTGTTAAGAGTCACGTTTTCGTTCGGCGGATAGTAGTCAACCGCTTTGATATTGACAGTCTCGCCTCTGTGGTATTCGCTGGAATTGGTTATTCCGATAAAGAATTGATTCGCAATCGTTTCGTTGAAAAGTATGCGGTACACTCCCGTGAAATTAGTGTTTGCCCCGCTTGCAAAATCGTATGGATAAGTCAGATTTTCAATAAAGTCTCCCACGGTGTTTGTAGTAACATTTTTGGAGGCTTGATACGTCAAGTTTCCGAACGGCATCTGAACAAAGATGCTAGGATACGTAAAGTTCGCTGTGCCTCCAGTCATGTTTACTGAAACAGTCACGTTAGCTCCTTCTTGAATCTGAGCTGGCGATTCTGGGAGGACAGGACTAATGGAATATGATGTTGTAACATCGAATATTGTAGAGTTGGTTTCTTGATTTGTCGTGTCAACTATCGTTACGTTATGAGCGCCTTGCAGTGCATGAGGAATGCTGAATGACACGTTTGCAATGTTTCCGGAAGCTACGCCGCTTGTGATGTTTTCTCCATCAAACTGAATTAAGAACGTTCCATCCACTGTGCTTATGTTGGCGGATAGCTGAACGCTCGTTCCCACGTTCCCTGTTGAGGGAGTCATTGAAACTATGATTATTTCCGCTTGCACGTTCTGCAGGAATGAGAAAGGAACTAAAACTGAAAATGAAATAATCAGCAAAAGCACTAAGGGCTTAAACTTTCTGAGCGAAACCTTCATCAAACATTTTCCCTCGAATTCCATCAAAGGTTTGTGAACACTTCTTGTACTGAGACCATTTTAAACTTTGCCGTTTTCTACCGATTTTTAGGGATGAAATGCCTCACTCTAACCATAAGATACTAGTTTTGAAAAGGCAAAAACGTAATATTGCTAAACATGTTAAGCTCACACGACGAGGTGATGAGCGTTTCTTAGGGATTTCTTAATTTCCGGAAAATCTTCTTGCTCTGAACTCCAAATCAAAGATCGCTTGTTGAAAGGCTTCAAAAACCTTGAAATAACAACTTTTGAACATCAATTCACTGGAGATTTTGATAAGTGCCTGCAAACCCTTCTAAGCTTTAGGAATCAGGTGAAATATGTTTCGATTCATGCTCCAAGCTATTTAACAGTAGCCCACATTGAAGATGAAGCGCACAGGAAGTTAGCAGTACAATGCATAGAAAAAATAGTTCAGATTGCGCCTCAGATTGAATGTGAGCGAGTAGTCTTTCATGGTTTCCATTACGTGACGGACATGCACAATATGGCAGAAGTGACTGCCCAGCGCAGGAGAGCTTTTTCGAAATGTGCAGAAAGCATTAAGCGCCTTGAAAGAGTAGCCATTGAGTTTGGAGTCAAATTATGCCTAGAAAACCTTAATGCCTACATGTATTTTGACAAGCCTAGTTATCTGATATTTGGCGCCTCGCCTATGGACATAGTGAGAGTAGCGAAAGAAACTGATTCTAATGTTAGACTCTGCTTCGACGCTGCACACTTTAAGAATTTCTGCAGTTTTCTCCAGAAATCGAAAAGAATGCGCGAGCTATACGGGGTCAATAAGCCTAGTTTGAAAGATCTCTTTGGGAAAATCTCTGATAGAGTGGAAATTGTTCACGTGTCGGATGCGAAAGGATACGTCGCGGGTTTGAAAGAGACTGAGCATCTTCCGCTTGGAATGGGTGAAATAGATTTTGAAGGGTTATTCAAGGAGATTTGCGCCAGCGACTTCGACGGGCCAATAGTATTGGAAACTCAGGAATTGGATATCAACAATGCCATAAACATGGCGGAAGGAAGGCGGTGCATAGAATCAATTCTTGCAAAGATAGTGAAGGCTTCATAAGGAAAGAAATCGCTTTTATAACTGATTTTTCCTGAGAGTGCGAGAAGGAGACGGTCTTGGAGGCACTTGTTCCGCCAGCACTTACAGAGGCGTTGAAAAGGCAAAAGTACCACTTTGTAGGCAGACACTCAGCTGTCAAACGGTGCAGATGGCTATATGAAACGCTAATTCACGACAGACCATGTTATAAACAGAAATTCTACGGAATTAGAACCCATCAATGCATCCAAATGACCCCGGCAGTTTTTAACTGCACGCAACAGTGCTTATTCTGTTGGAGAGCGCAAAGCGGCGATCTTCAAGCAACATGGGACGAAACCAAACTTCCAAGTTGGGATTCTCCAGAACAAATCGTTGAGGAAAGCATCAAAGCGCAACTACGAATCTTAACCGGGTACAGAGGCAGGCCAGACGCAAACAGGCAGAAAGTCAGGGAAGCATTAACCCCTAGACACGCCGCGATAAGCCTAACTGGCGAGCCTACACTCTACCAACCCATAGGCGAGTTGATTCGAGCATTTCATAAGAGGAAATTTACCACTTTTCTCGTCTCAAATGGAACTTTGCCTCATGCTCTGGCAAGATTAGATGAAGAGCCCACGCAACTGTATGTTTCTGTCTGCGCCTCGGACGAGAAAACATTCAAGAAAGTGTGCCGTCCCCAAGTTCCAACCGCATGGAAAGCCTTGAACGAGACTCTAGGGCTTCTGCCGAGTTTCCGATGCCCGACCGTGATCCGAATAACTTTGGTGCAGGGCTACAACATGAGAAACGTAGAGGGGTACGCAAAACTGGTTGATAGGGCTAACCCGACTTATGTTGAACCTAAAGCGTACATGCATGTTGGGTTCTCTAGGCTTCGCTTGGGCTTTGACAGCACACCGAGTCACAGCGAAATTGCCGATTTTTCAAGACAGTTAGCGGAAGAGACAGGTTACAGTGTTGTTGATGAGTCGTCTGAGAGCAGAATTGTGTTGTTGAGTAAGCTGAGAAAAACCATCAGATTTGGCAATGCCTAGCATTTCAACCAATTCAAATATTAAGGCTAATGATCTATCAGTTTGCCCGCTGATGAATTAAGTGAGAACAAAACTTATATACTGTCTCAACCCAAAAGTGTGTTTTAACCGCAAATTACATTGAGATGGTGACGTATGGTTAATGAAGGAAGAGGGCGACTGTTCAGAAGAAAAGACGGCAAATTCCTAATCTACCTGCCAAAAGACTTGGCAGAAGACAGTATGTTCCCGTTCAAAGGTGCAGACTCAATATATGTAAAAGTGGTCTTCAAACTCGGAGACTCAAGATTGCACATAGAGAAGTGGACAGAACCAGAACCTGTAGAAAACATTGACGAATAGCCGTCAAAAGCAAAAGGCAAACCCCACCCCTTTCTCTCTATTTTCAATCATGGACGCTTATGGATATCATAAAATACTTGCCACACCTATATTCTCAAAGCAGCACAGGCGCAATCTTATGGACTCTTTAAAAAACATCTTAAAGGAAATAAGAAAAGAATTAACAGAAAAGGAAAAATTACGCGAAAAAACTCAAAAAGAAATGCGAAAAGCAACAAGCCTCTCAAAACAAGCGATACTTCTAATCCATCAAAAACGCCTGAAAGAGGCGAAAGGGCTTATTCAAAAGGCAAAAGAAATCATTTCAAGACTTCAAGAAGCTTCGGCTTCTCAGCCTTACATCATTTACACTGGCATGTTCAATGCTATGCTACAAGAATACTCTGAGGCGCGCATATTCTTGAACTTAATTGAACAATCGAAGTTTGTGACTCCGAAAGAAATCAATGTGCCTTCAATTGATTATGTCCTCGGGATGGCTGACGTCATAGGTGAATATAGGCGCTTAGCATTGGATGCCCTGCGTGAAGGCAACGTAGAAAAGAGTGAAAAATGCCTGCAAATAATGGATGAAATCTATATAGAGTTGACGGCTATGGACGAAGCCTACATGCTGGTTCCTGGATTACGACGAAAATGCGATGTTGCACGGAAAATCATTGAAACTACGCGGGGAGACGTTACACAGGAAGTTAGAAGAAAAGCTCTGGAAACGCAGTTGAAACGTTTTGAAAATCTGGAAAGGAAAAGAGGAAAATCCAAAAAAGGTTAATTGAATGGATGCTAAGAGCCGGAGATGCGAATTCTCAATTAAGAAGGCTCATGATGCACAGTTAAGGTTGTCTAAAAGAATCATTTTTGATGATAAACTTCCGAGGAGAATCAAGTATGTCGCAGGCGTTGATGTTGCTTACTCGGATGACTTTTCCATTGGTGCAGTTGTTGTTTTGGATTACGCTACGCTAGAGTGTGTCGAAATCCAGACAGCCTTGTGCAAAACTCTTTTTCCATACATTCCAACATTGCTGTCTTTCAGAGAGATACCCCCAGCGACTATGAGCATAAAGAAGCTACGTATTCAACCCGACGTTTTTCTTGTCGACGGTCATGGCTTCGCACACCCGTATAGATGCGGCTTTGCAAGCCATTTAGGACTTATAATCGGCAAACCATCGATAGGAGTTGCGAAAAGCAGATTGCTACGTGACACTGTTGATGTTGAGGCTGAGAAGGATGTTACTTTTCTAAGGCATAAAGGCGAAATCGTTGGTGCGAGAATCATCACTAAACAGGAATGTCAGCCTGTCTATGTCAGCGTTGGGCACATGGTATCGTTGGAAACTGCCATCAGAATCGTCAAACACTGCACCTGTAACAGCCGAATTCCAAAACCGATCTTAGAAGCCCATAAGATGGCAAATGACAAAAACGCGCAGTCACCCGTTCTTCGGAGTTCTTAGAAACTGAAAAATAGTGAAACAGGAAATAACAGTCAAACAGGGAGGCACATAGCATTTTGATTCCTGCACAACTTCAAGCATTAGTGAAAAAGATTCGCGACAAAACCCTTCGAAAAAAAGTCACTGAATTACTGGAAAATCCCACATTTGAGATAGACGGCAAAACATATTCAGGTCTACCGCTTGAAACATCCCCAGCAGGGCTGTCACATCACCATTCCTATCCGGGCGGTTATGTTGAACATGTGGTTTCAACAACCAATATTGCTTTGACGCTATGCGATTCCGTGGAGAAAGTCTATCATGGAAGCGTTAACCGCGACTTCGTCGTAGCTGGTGCCCTTCTACATGATCTTTTCAAGCCTCTAACCTACGCTGTGAATGAAAATGGAAGCTACATCACAACAGCTTTGGCAGATAGCCTAGACCATCTGTCGCTAGCAACGTCGGAGCTTGTAAGAAGAGATTTCCCAGTAGAACTTGTTCACGTGGTCTCTGCACATCATGGAAACTATGGTCCGATTAGACCGCGCACGATTGAAGCGTTAATCTGCCATTTGGCAGACCAGGCGGATTCGCGATTAAACGGCGAAGTTCTAAGCGCTGCAGCCTATCTAACAAGAAGAACTGTTGGCGAAGAGTTACGAGCGATGAATTCGAAGGAGGCTTTTGAAATAATCTATTCTAAGGCTGCTGAAGGCTGGAAAGGCGTTGCAAAAGCTGTCAAAAAGATAGAACAGGAACGAAAAGCACATAAAACTTAATAGCTGATGCTATCGAGAACTAGAACGGCGGTCGCTAACTATGGAAATATCATTTGAAGAATTCCAAAAGTTGGATTTGCGAATCGGGAAGATAACAGAAGCTAATCAGGTTCCGGGTTCGCGAAACCTCATCAGAATGATTGTGGATTTTGGAACTGAAAAGAGGCAGGCTGTTGCTGGACTTTTGCAGTGGTACAAGCCTGAAGACCTTGTCGGCAAGAAGGGCGCTTTTATTTTGAATCTTCAACGGCGAAAACTCATGGGCATAGAATCTCAGTGCATGATTCTTGCTGCTGACGACGATAAGGGTAATGTGGTAGCGTTGCAGCCGGGAAAGGACATTGCCGAAGGAAGCAGAATCCACTAACTCAACAGTTTTGCTATTTCTTCAGCTTTTTCTTCGCTTCCAGCTATGTACTCAACCATTTCAGAGTCTAAGTCAAGCCATCTTGAAAGTCCTGCCGCCATCTCAACATTGTTTTTGAAAATAATGCGAATGTATGGAAGAAACTCTTTCGAAGCTCTGACGGCGGATATGTGGCATTTGCGTTTGATCTTGCGCCCAATGCTCAACTTCATCGCACGTTCTGATTTGGAGCGGGATAGCATTTGTATGCGTTCTGGGAACTTGAAAGGAATCCATCCAGAAGTCTTGGTGTTCTGCCTTGCCATTGCTACACCAGCAGTCATGTAGTCAATCACGTATCGCATAAGGCTCCAGTCCTGAGTTGAGCGAATTCTGCCACGATAAACGTCCGCCATTGAAAGCGCATCCATCGCCATCGCCAAGTCATGCGGGTCAGTCAAGTGTATAGGAGCATTTTCGTATATCCATTCAAAAAGCATGTCATTATCCACATCCGCCATGCCCACAGCCTGTTTTGCGCCAATGGATGTTTTCCCATAAATTATCATTCTTAAAACGTTGAAAATCGTTTCTTGCCTGTCGCGGTAACCGAGCCAAGAAACATCATCGTAAGTTAAGCTTTTCTTGCCTTGAGCTAAAGCCTGCAAATCGTTTAATGCGGAGCGTATGTCGCCTTCTGAGCGTTGAGCGATAAACTTTAGTGCGTTTTCCTCTGCTTGTATCCCTTCAGCTTCGCATATGCGTTTCAAATGCTTTGCAACCTCTCCAGCAGGGGGTTTTTTGAATTCTATGAGGAGACAATGGCTGCGAAGAGTTGTGAAACGCGGGTCATAAGGATTATTTGCAATTAACACTATTGGAGATTGCGCGTTTTTCACGATGTCAGTTATTGCTTTTACTCCGCCCCTGTCAGCGGTGCCAGTTAACCCGTCTAGCTCGTCTAACAGAATGATTCTTTTTCCGCCGAATAATGAGCCGTATTGTGAGGCTAAACCAGCAAATCGGTTTATCGCCTCTTCAGTCCTGTAGTCGCTCGCATTCTTCTCCACAAACTCCATTTTGAAGTCATTTGCCAAGGTTTCTGCAGTGACTGTTTTTCCGACTCCGGGCGTTCCGTAAAGGAAAGCTGCTCTTTTTTTGGGAATCCCTTTTTCCCACGATTGAACCCATTCAATAAGCTTTTGGAGTGCCTCTTTGTTTCCGACAATTTCAGACAGTGATTTTGGTTTGTGCTTGACTGTCCAAGCGGCGTACAAAACATTACACCTAGCTTGACTTTCCCAGTTTACTGCTTGCCTCAACAAGTCTGGCTAACAAGGCGCTTAGCTGAACTTCCTCGTCTGCTCCCTCAACGAGCCTGTAATCTATTTCGCCGACAACGTCAGCCAACTTTATCTTCCACGGCTCAGGAATGCTGGTTCGAAATATTTCTGTGTGGATTTGGCGGATTATGTCGCTGCCAGCCACACCATATTTCTGGATCATGTCACGAAGCTGTTTTCTCGCTTCCAAAAAGTTGCCGCTCATGGCGACTTCAATCATTTTTTGCACGTCTGCTGGGTGTGCTCTTCCTGTAATGGAATAGACGACTTTCGCGTCCACAGGTTTGTCCAGAGACGCAGCCGCCTGCAGCGTGTTTATTGCTTTTCTCAGGTCTCCACTGCAGACTTCGAAGATGGCGTCAAATCCGTCCTCTAGAAGTTTCACGTTTTCTTTTTCCGCAATGCATTTTAGGTATTTGTCATGTTCCTCTCTGGGCAAGAATGTGAAGCGGAAAGGCGCGCACCTTGATTGTATGGGTTCTATTATTTTTCCGCTGTAGTTTGCGCACATTATGAATCGGCACGTTTCTGTGTAGCGTTCCATTGTTCGCCTCAACGCTTGCTGTGCGTCGCCAGTCATGTTGTCCGCTTCGTCCAAAATCATAACTTTAAACGGAATATCCCCCATAGCTCTGGCTCTTGCGAAAGTTTTCACTGTTTCCCGAACAACATCTATTCCTCTTTCATCACTAGCGTTAAGTTCCATAACATGGTCTCTGTAAGCCTCGCCATACAGGTCTCTTGCCAAACAAAGAGCCGCCGTGGTTTTTCCAGTTCCCGGTGGCCCGGCAAAAATACAATGTGGCACATTTCTTGATTTGACGAAGCTTTTTAGGCGCTCAACTATTTCTTTCTGGTTAACCATGTCGTCCAGTTTTTTTGGACGGTATTTCTCTGCCCACATTTCAAAACTCACTATGCGAAGCC
>DATBWI010000079.1:0-11234 GCA_036514855.1 Bathyarchaeia archaeon
TCAACAGATTAAACAGCACATCCTACAGTTTCGGTCTTGCTGTTCAGCTGCTTTTAGGCGAAGTGATTTCGCTTCATACAGATTGGATTGCCCAAGGTCAAATGGCTGGAAGCTACAATCTCACAGTCGTAGCCTTCTCAAATGATCCCGACGTTGATCCGAGGTTCCGGTCTTCTGAAGATACGTGCGAAGTCCAAATAGTAGAGGATTCGCCTGCAATAGGCGAAATAGTCATATCTCCGGTGTATTATCCCCCGTTTGATCCTCAGACAATGTACGTTTCTTCGGGGCAGGCTGTTCAAGTAAGATGCAATGTCACGTGTATTGCTGAGATCGGTACAGTTACGCTGTATTATTCGGTTGATTCAAGTGGAACTTGGAACCAAAGCGCAATGATGACGAATTTAGAGAACGAGTGGATAGGAGACTTACCCGAACAATCTGAAGGAGAAGATATTACTCTCTATTTGGAAGCCTTCAGCGCTATGGACAAAAGCGCTCGGACCAAAGAGTACACAATAACTGTTTCAGACTTGCAAGGGCTAGAATTGAAGGCGACAATTGCCACAGCCGCAACTGTGACAACTATTATTGTTGGCTGCGCATTGATCTTCATCTGGAAAAGGCGCAAAATCATCGAAACACTGTAGAAGTGTTGATTTGAGGTTATTTTTGAAAAGATTAAATAGCCTCCGAGAGCAAAATCAATAATCGAGAAACCATTCAAACGATAAGTGGGTCGACATATTTGAGCCGACGACAGTCTTTTTTGATTCTCGTAAGCATTGGTATTATACTCTTAGCATTAGCCATATTCTTCAGACAGATTGAGCAGATTTTAGTTTATGTTTGATGGAGAGGAGAGCTTTGAAAATCGCGACCAAGCGATTTCTGTTTCAGTTGGGTTTCTTCATAATGTTTAATGCTGCATTCTTGGGATTGCCGCTTCTGCCCGTGTTCTTGCCTGTTCTGGAATGCTTCGCCATGCCTAACAAGACGGTTCTGTGCAATTTTGGGATATTGCAGAGAAACCTGTCATTTGCATGGATTGTCTCTCCTGCGTTACCTCTAGCCTCGATAGCCATGTTCTTGATAATCGGTGCAACTTTGGGAAGAGCAATGTGCGGTTGGGCTTGTCCCCTAGGTTTCTCACAAGACATAATGGCTTCAGGCGTCCGGTTTTTTAAGAAACGACAAAAAGAATTCTCACAAAAACTTCATCTCACATTAACCAGCGTAAAGTACATGGTTCTGTTGGCTTCCCTTGCGATTGTGATCAGTGTTGGCGCGACATACTTGATCAGTTGGTTGTCTGGCAAAAGATACGCTTTTTCTCTAGGCGTTTGTGGGCAAGCACCTTACTGTGTAATTTGTCCAGTTCCGGTGTTATTTGGGACTTTGCCTTCTTTATTTGGCGCGTTGTTTTCAGGTGCTCCGCTTCCTCAGTTGCCTTTCACGTTCTACATTGGGCTATCGGCTCTCATCTTCTTTGTCGGAGCGTCGATTATTACGAGAAGGTTTTGGTGCAGATACCTCTGTCCCTTGGGCGCTTTCATGTCGTTTTTTAACAAATTCAGCCTGCTCCACATAAAAAAGAAAGAAGATAAATGCACTGCCTTCTGCAGAGGACATCAGAAAGACTGTAGCAAAAATTGTCCTATGGGGATGCAGGTTTCCCGGAACCAAGATCCATCCTCAAGTCCAGAATGCATATTCTGTTATGAATGTGCAGAATCCTGTTCAAACAAGGCAGTGAAATGCAAACTAGGGTAACAAAGCCCAAGTACCCGAGCGCTTAGTTGCAGTTGATTAAAATCAGTTGTGACCATGCTAAGTAAACCTAATATGCAAAGAAAACACAAATCATTTACCGAAGGTGCAAGAAGAATGCACGTTCTACGAACTAAAAAGTTTGCAGGTCTGGCAATCTCAATAGCATTTGCTTGGAGCTTTGCTGTGGCAATAAGTGTCAATCCTTCACTGGCGATACCCGCAACAAATAACGTCGTCGTGATAGGTAGCAAACAGTACTACCTAAACTACCAAGACAATTATCTCTTCGAATCCAACGCGAGCCTTGTTTTTGAAGCGCCTGAAATTGATGGGTGGACTTTTGATCACATTGGAGTTGATTTCGGTTGCGAAGTAGGCGGGGTCACTGGGGCAAACGTCTCAAGTATTTTTGCAGTCACGAACGGATATATTCAATCGTGTAAAGCAGGCTGAGGAGGACTCTACTCGGTTAGATTCCTCGGAGATCGAGGCCGAGTAGAAATCAAAAACATTTCACCGATAGATATTGAGATTGACGTTTCCGCCAATGCCTTCTACAGTCTTCTGGGAAGTGCTGCGATAACGGATTCTGATTCCCTTCGAGAGATACAATTCACTGTCCCGCCGACTGCAACGTATGAAGACAGTTACACCGTCCACTGGAACGGTTCATGCGTTCTTGAACAGCTTTATGCGCCAAATGGGCAAGATTTGCTACAACTTGAGAAACAAGTAGTCTACGACCGTTTCAGATGGGGATTTGTCTATTTTGCCTTCAATCCGGTGCAGTTAGCGAATGCCTATGGCTTTGATGGAAAAGGCTTATGGAGAATTAATATGAAGATTGTTGATCCCACCGTGCCTTCGCTGTATGTGCCCGATGGATTCTGTGTATCGATTCATCGCACCCAATACGCATGGGAATCAAAATCTCTCTCACTAGGACAGAGCATCACCCTAAACCTTCCTTCTCTGTTCGATTGGTACACCGCAGAAATAGAGTACATGTACATGGACGTGGATTCCAACAAAATCGTTGTGGACGGCGCACTCTTGGATTCGTCTTATCAAACTTATTACGGCGGAACATTTTACGGATATAGTTACTGGCGACCCTACAACCAAACAATCCGAATAGTCAACAATTCGACTGATACGCTTTCGATCCAAATTTCGATGAGGACTGATTTTTTCAGACTCATAAACCATGAGATTGCCGGGCAGTTTCTAAACTTCACACTTGACTCGACGGCATTCAACAGCGTATATGCAGGTGAATACGTTCGCCTAGACATTGCTGCGGACAGTTTATTGAATTCTTCTATTCTGTACGTTCCAGACGGAAATGACGCGAAAGCTCTCTATCAGATACTAGGTGACTATTACAGCACGTTAGAAGTCGTCGGCGGAACCTACAGAGTGAGCATCAATCCGTACTATGCTTGGCAAGTACTTTATAGCGACATTTACGGAACTTGGAGTTTGAAACTTCCGACAGTTGAGGGTGTACATGATGTGGCAGTGGAATGTGTCAATCCGTTCAGGACAGTTGTGGATCACAATTGCACTACGGAAATGAATGTAACTGTTTTGAACCAAGGTAGCTTCACAGAAAACTTTAATGTCTCAGCCTACGCAGGCATGCACTTAATCGGAACCCAAATTCTAACATTAGCCGGCGGAGAAAGTGCGAACGTGACCTTTGCTTGGAACACCGCAGAAACTCCGATGTCACCTTTGCCCACAGAATGTACGTTGTCAGCCGTCGCAAACGCTGTTCAAAATGAAACAATCACCGATAACAACAACGCGACCTGTTTTGTCAAAATCTCCATCAAAGGCGACGTAGACGCCGACGGCATAGTCAGTATAGTGGACCTAACAACAGCGGCAATTGCATTTGAAAGAATAGAGGGAGACCCAATGTACGCAATGTATGTCAACGCGGACGTTAACGAGGACAAGATAATCGACATTGTAGACATAACTTTCATGGCATTAGAATTTGATAAAACCGCCTGAAACCGCCTATCTGCCTTTTTTTCTTTGAAAACACTGTGGAATCTAGCCTAATTGATAGTTCCATCTATAAATAAGGGGGATCTAGTCCAATTTCACACCAGTTTGAAGCCGCAACTTTCACTATGTTGTATCCAGAAGCCTTGTGATCCTCAGTCAGAAATCTATGTTCTTGCCTGCTGAGAGATATCTATCCTATAAAATACCTAATCCGTGAAGGATGTGAACCCCAATTACAAGATAGAATGTGACAGCCGAACTTATGTGTAAGAATCTGTATGTCTGAGGTTTAATGCTTGGTACTAAATGGAATCTCTGCAAGACTCCTGTGCCAACCAATATAATCATAGCGATATACAGAACTAAACCAGTTCCCAAATCAGGATAGAACGCAGCTGGGCGCCCAATTTGCCCTGCGAAATGAATTGATATCAATAGAAAAGCCAAAAGGTTTCCGAACACATGAACCCTAATAAGCGTCTTGTACGTGTTTGGACGTTTACGTTTTAGTACAGCTATTACTGGCACTGCTAACGCTACGTATACGGTGCCTATCCAAACGAACCAATGATTTAGGCGAAATGGACCGACGAAGAAACCAAAATGAATCAAACGCAGGTTATCTACAATCATCAAACAGATCGTTGCAAGAATTATAATTAATGCCAACCAAAACTCCCTATCCGATTTCAACGCCACACCCCACGGATTTTTCTTAACTGCATAAGCTTTTTTGCTCCGGCAAACAGAGTTATCAGCATAAATAACCTTTTTGGCAATAAAACGTGAATCTTCTATGACTATATTGTCAGTTTTGTCGGTTTTTCTGGGTTTGAGTCCAATCTATTTATAAGGGAGGGGCTTATCCAGCCTCACACTGTTTTGAAAGGCGCTAAACCCTGATTATGTTGTATCCGGAAGCCTTGCGCAGCCTATTCATAACAGCCAAACCGAGACTTTCCATAGGCACTCCTTCAGAAAGTATAATGTCAACCTTTTCCAAGTCAAACTCTCTCAAAAGCCTAAACAAGTTTCTCGCAATAACCTCCATATTGCCTCTGCTTCCCAGAGACTTCACCAAATCCGCCTCATAATATTGCACTGTTTCTTCAGTGGCAAGTATCCCAACTTTCTTGTTATTCTGCATATAGAAACTAGCCAACTGACTTATCTTACAGACAACATCCGCCAAGTCACCTTCAACAACAATCATCTCTGCATCAGGCGCATAATGCCTATGCTTAACGCCTGGCGAACGCGCTTTCTCAGTTGGCAACGCTTTATCCGAGACTGCAACGGGATTCAACTCAACTCTGCCAAGAATTCCCTTCAAAGCCTCGTACGGCGTTCCCCCAGGGCGAAGAATCTGCGGCGGATCAACAGTCAAATCCAACACAGTAGACTCCACTCCAATAGTTGTCGGTCCGGCATCCAAAACCGCATCTATCCTTCCATCAAGATCATCCAGAACATGCTGGGCTGTTGTGGGACTGGGTTTTCCAGCGAGATTAGCGCTTGGTGCTGCAATTGGGCAATCGCTTTCCCTGATCAGCGCCAAAGCAACATTGTGTCTAGGCATCCTTATGGCGATTGTGTCTAAACCTGCAACAGTCACGTCCGGCACAAGCTTTGAACGCTTAAAAATCAGTGTTAACGGTCCCGGCCAAAACTTTTCCATCAACTTTTCAGCTTCAGGCGAAATCTCTTCAACAAGCCTTTCGATGTCTTCTGGATTTGCAACATGTACTATTGGAGGATTATCCAACGGGCGTTTCTTTGCCTCAAAAAGCGTTGAAACAGCTTTTGCGTTTAATGCGTTTGCTCCCAAGCCGTAAACAGTTTCTGTTGGAAAAGCCACTAACCCGCCGTTCTTGATAAAACCTGCTGCTATGCGAATTTTTTCCGTTTCTGGTTCTTGAAAATTGACGGTTAGGACGAGAGTGTTTTTCATCAGCTTTTCGCGTCTTTCTCAGGTGGATACGTATTTCTAATGCTACACATTGTCCCTTTTATCTTGTTTCTCGTTAGAAGTCAGTTAGGGCGTTCAGTCTCTAAGAATGAGGCTTTATGCTGAAATTTTGGACAGTGCAATGGCACAATGATTTCTTATCATACTACATAGTAGTCGATAACTTTCTTAATGCCCTTAGGGGTAGGTTGACTAACTACAAGTTGCTTCAATATCCTCAGCATTTGAGGCTGAAAACGAGCTATATCAGTCAGGCTAACCAAACCCACAAGACGCTTTCCATCAATTACAGGCAACTTCTTAATCTTCATTTGAAACATTAGTCTCGCAGCATCTTCCAAGTTCATGCGAGGCTCAACAACAACTAGAGGACTGGTCATTACATTTTTCACTTTTTCCTTTTTCGCATCTCTTGCCGCTGCAACAACTCGTTTCAGAAGGTCTCTTTCTGTCAATATGCCCATGGCTTTCCCCTTTCTCACTGCAATTAAGCATCCAATCTCGAACTTGTTCATAACTTCAGCTGCCTCTTTGATCGTTGAATCTTCATCTATGGTTATAACGTCTCTCACCATCACATCCTCAACTTTCAATGAAATGCCAGTTTCCTCTTTTTTCTCGGTCAACTCTAGAAACCACCAAATCTCTATTCTCATAACGCCTAATATATAAGCTCGTGTGCAGGTTTCATCTTCACAGTCCCGTCAATTTGCGAAGAACAGTCTCAGCACGTTTTCTGGAAGGAATATTTGCACGTTCAAACTTCTCCTTAGGCTTAGCAAATGGTCTGGTGGCGTCGATTCCCATCTTTGAAGTTAAGCCTGTCTCCTGATCTGCAGAAGAGTCCAATGTTGAACCGCGCACATTCTTTATAACCACGAGATCTTTGCTCGCTTGGAAACGAGTAGCAACTGCCCACTCAACATCTGCAGAATCGTAAACGTTGATGTCAGAATCCACAACTACCGCATGTTTCAGGCTTGGATGAGCAGCAAAAGCCCCAAGCAAGGCGTTCTTAGCGTCCCCGTCAAGCTGTTTATCTATGGATATTATTGCGTGAAGCCATCCGCTGCCGCCCATCGAAAGGTTAACAGCATACACTTTCGGCACCACTTTTGAAACGGCTTCCCAAATCAAAACCTCATGCGGCAAACCCATAAGAAGCCTATGCTCAGACCCAGAAGGCAAAAGCCCCTGATAAAGGAAATCTTTACGATGCATAACGCTTACAACTTCCACAACAGGCTGCTTTCTCACAATATCATAAGTTCCCGTCACATCCACGAAAGGGCCTTCGTTAACTTCCTTCGTTGCAGAAATTCTTCCTTCCAGAACAAGCTCAGCATCTGCAGGAGCCCACGCCTCTACATTTTCACATTCCACGAGGCGAAGATGATCTCTCATCAGGGCATTTGCAACTGCAAACTCGCTTACGCCGAAAGGAACAGGAGAAGAAGCAGCAAGCATGACTGCAGGATGAACACCAATTGAAATTGACACGTCTAAATCCTTCCCTGCCTCTTTAGCCATCTTCCACAGCTTGAAAAGATGCCGCGGAACCAAACGTATCGCTAAATGCGTTTTGTCTAAGACTTGAAGGCGATGAACTGACACGTTCTCCACTTTTCCATCAACACTTTTTGCATAAACAACCGCTGAAGTGATGTATGGGCCAGCGTCCTTCCCAAAATGAGTCAAAATTGGAAATCTAGACAAGTCTGCTTTTCCAGTAGACTCTTTCACTGGAGCATTTTCGATGATTTTCGGGTTCCTCGGTGAACTCCAAGCTTCTATCAGCCTAGCATACAGCCTATCTTCGTCTATGCCGAGTGCTGCGCAAATCCTCTGTCGCGTTCCGCACACGTTAGCAACGATATTTGTTTCG
Organism: Bathyarchaeia archaeon; assembly: GCA_036514855.1. GTDB lineage: Archaea > Thermoproteota > Bathyarchaeia > Bathyarchaeales > Bathycorpusculaceae > DATBWI01. The sequence goes on from DATBWI010000079.1 coordinate 7,647, forward strand.
AAGTCTTCAACGTTCTCAAACAAAAGAATCGGACATTGATTGTCGAAACCTTTCATGATTAACGAGATTTCAAAAAGTGTCGAGACCGCATCCTTCACGTGGCGAATCTGGTTTTCTTTTTCCATTTGTCCAAGAAACTCTCGAAGGCTCATGCTGTTGCCCCCTCCTTTTCGGTTTCTGCGCGGGCAACCCTTTCAATAAGCTTCATGAATATTGACTGCGCTTGCGTCTCAGTGAGGGTTTCCAAATAAACAGAAACTAGCGCTATCTTTTGCTTTCTCGTGGCAACATATTCGGCGAAGATGCGAGCTGAGATGGCGTTTTTGTCGCCTAGCAGGACGGATGATGACGGCGGTCCAAGCAAGTCCCTTGGTTTTGGAACTGCAATCGTAAGCGTGCCGAGTTTGTCTTCCCTTTCGCTCAGCAGAATGAGGCAAGCGTTCGTTGTTTCCGTATACACCGCGAGAAAATGCCTGTTTTGTTCGACAATTTCGTCTTTAACAACTTTTGCGCGTTCCATTGCCCTGTCTCCGTTGTTTATTTATAGCTTCAAGTATTCACTATTTATCATTTTCAAAAGGGCGATGCAAGAGAATGGGAGAGAAGAGAGCCGAACAACTCCTACAGATCCTGAGAGAAAACTTTGCCATACCTAAGTGGGCAAGTTCAGATAGAGAACCGTTTGCAACATTAATTGTCACGATAATTTCGCAAAACACTGCTGACAGAAACACCGCAAGAGCCTTCGAAAACCTTTCGAAACAATTCAAAATAACCCCCGAAGTACTGGCGAATGCCGAAATAAGCCAAATTGAAAAATGCTTGAAAGTGGCTGGACTGTACAGAAACAAAGCCAAAACAATAAAGCAAGTCTCCAAAATAATCCTCGAAGAATTCAGTGGCGATCTGGAGCCGATTCTATCCTTGCCTCTTGAAGAAGCTAGAAAAGCGTTGCTTCGACTTCCCGGAGTTGGACCCAAAACAGCCGATGTTGTCTTGCTCTTCTGTTCAGGAAAGCCTACAATCCCAGTGGATACGCATGTTAACCGCGTGTCAAAACGTCTAAGCTTAGCTCCTCCAAGTGGGGATTATGAGGCAGTACGCAGTTCCCTTCAATCACTCTATAAGCCACAAGATTATTTGGCTTTTCACTTATTGCTGATTTCGCTCGGCAGAAGATACTGCATGGCTAGAAATCCCCTGTGTCCACAATGTCCCGTGAACATGCTTTGTCCATCTGCACGGTTAGGTGATAGAATTGCCTAAGCTCATCAAACAACTTGCTGAGTATTTCCCGTACACTGAGGTAAGATCTTCCCAAGACGAGTTCATGAAAACAGTGTTCGACGCCATCGAGGAGAAGCGTTCCGTCCTGATTGAAGGAAGTAATGGTTTAGGCAAAACCGTCTCCGCATTGTCCGCTTGCCTCCCTAAAGCTATGGAGAAGAACCTAAGAATATTATACGTTGCAAGAACGCACCGCCAGCACGACCGCGTGATCGAAGAATTAAAGGCTATTTCTCGAAGACAACCAGTCTCAGGAATTTCCATACGCGGCAGGCACGAAATGTGTCTCCACCCCTTTGCGACTAGGCACGCGTTGGACACTAGGTCGGTTATGGAGATTTGCGAACTGCTGAAAGCAAGGGACCGATGCCCATACTACCGAAACATGGAAGAAAAGGAAACTGAGTATCATGATATCCTGCGTCAAATTGCTCTCCGCCCTTACAAAGCGTCGGAAATTCAAAGCATCTGTAGAAAGAAGCGCTTTTGCCCATACGAACTAGTGAAAGACCTATCAGTGGATGCAAGAGTCATTGCACTAAGCTATCTCTACGTTTTCGACCCAGTAATCCGTAATGCTTTTCTAAAGAACTTGAAAGAGCCATTGCACAAAATCATCCTCGTTATTGATGAGGCGCATAACCTTCCGGAAACAGCCGTTGACATTGCAAGCAGCAACTTATCCCTCTTTGTAGTAAAGCAAGCGGAGTTAGAGGCGTTAAAATTCAAGTGCAAAGACGCAGCAGAATTTGCAAGCACTTTAAGACATGAAATCGAGCAGATGGCAGAAAAGACTAAAAAAGAATCTAGAGTTCCTCCAGAATTCCTTGCCGGATTTGCCCAAGAAAAAGCTGGCGTTGATAAGCCTTCAGAATTCTTTGAACGCCTCGAGGGCATCGGCATTTCTATAAGAAAAACATTGCTGTCTGAGGGAAAGAATCCGCGCTCTTATATTCACAGTATGAGCGAGTTTCTCCAAAAATGGTTGGAGACTGCAGGAGACGAAGCCTTTGTGAACGTAATAAGCAGGTACACGTCAAGTAGAGGCACTGCTACAGCTAGGCTCGGAATAGTCGCCTTAAACCCTTCAATAGTCACTGCACCTGTTTTTTCTAAAGTCTACTCGAACGTCGTTATGTCTGGAACGCTTCAGCCATTAGAAGCGTATGTGCGAATAACCGGGCTTCCAGAAGACACCGTTATGAGCGTTGTTCCATCACCGTTTCCGAAAGAACACATTCTACCGCGCATTTGCTATGGCGTCACCACGGCGATGGAGCAAAGGACACCTGCAATGTACGGCAAGATCATAAGGCGAATAAAAGAGGTAGTCCAGAACACTCCAGCAAACACCGGAGTCTTCGCCGCCTCCTTTGAAATTCTAGGATCCCTGCTCGCAGAAGGAATAGAAAATGTTGTTGACAAGCCCCTATTCTGCGAATACAGAGGCATGAGCTCCAAAGAAAACGAAAAAATGGTTGCTGAATTCAAAGCATGTGCCAAAACTGGCGGCGCCGTATTGCTTGGGGTTCAAGGCGGTCGCTCTTCAGAAGGCGTTGACTTTCCCGGAGACGAAATGAACTCTGTCGTAGTAGCTGGCGTACCGTATGCAGAGCCAACACCAAAAGTAAAAGCGCAAATAGAATATTTTGAAAAACGTTTTCCAGGGCTTGGACGCGAATATGGTTATGTTTTGCCCGCTATGAAGAAAGCTTGTCAAGCTGCTGGAAGACCTATAAGAACGCCAGAAGACATGGGTGCAATCATCTTTTTGGATTATCGTTTTGCAACGGTTTATTGCCAGCGTTTTCTGCCTTTGTGGATACGCCAAAACCTGAAACCTTTGGCAGATATGGATGGCATTATTGAGCAGGAACTTGTCCGTTTCTTTAAGCAAGGTTCTTGAATTCTACAAGATCAGTTTCGCTTTCTTGTGTGAGAATTGGATTTTCTCTGAGGTTTTTGTCAAGTTTGACTTTTCCAACAGCGACTGTTGAAACTTCCTCTGAAACTGGAGTTAAAACTTTAAGAGTTTTCCTTGCATAATCGATTTCACGCAAAACACCTATTCCGAGAAACTTTCTATTATTGCCATACAAAGCGATAAGCAGTCCTTGCTCGTCGCCTTTGCGGATCAACACGACTTTCTTCTGGGTGAACGCTTCGACCTTCTCTATGTTATGCGCGCTTATCCATCGTCTTTTGCCAATGACCATCCAGATTCTGTTTTGCAGCTGCGAAAAGTGTAACGGTTTCATTTGTAAAATCTCAAAAATCTTGCTTGCATACGTCATCTTTCCA
>DATBWI010000080.1:0-16786 GCA_036514855.1 Bathyarchaeia archaeon
TCTTGAGTCAATTTAATTAATTGCTCAATATTTTCAGGCTTTTTTTGCCTCACGATTTGAATTATGCGCTGATCTATCTCGTCTTTGGATAAGTGGTTTTGCAACGAAAGAATCCCTCATAGATTTGTATTTCTTGGTTAATATGTTTTATTGGAATCCTGCGTATCTTCTGTTTTGCGATTGCGGATTTCGCTGTACACGCTTTCGATTCGAAAGAATACTCAATAGATAACGCGCGTTTCCTATTAAAGCAGTGTTATTATTCCGTAGATCCGTATAAGAACTGTTACGAGAAACAATACTCCTACACCTAAGGCGACATTTCTTAATCTTTTTCTGTTGATCAATATGTTTATTCTTCCATAACGTGGCGAAACGACCTCTGATGTTACGAGTATGATCACGGCTGAGACTGCAAGCCAAAGGCTTATGTCCCAGAATGATAAGGGAAAATCCACGACATCATCCTCGACAGCTATGCTACTTAGTTTTATTGTGCTATTTCAAGCCTTTTATTGCCGTTTCCTATTTACGGACTTCCAACAGCCTTTGCCATTCCTAACCATGATTTATAGCTGTTTTTGTCTAATTATTCCAAAGCATAGACAAACAAATATTAGGATTTTTAAGCGTAGATAGACAAAGAATATATATTGATACTTATGTAAAACTGCGTTCGACACTGAATGAAACTAAATAAAATGGCTTTCTTGATGGCGCTAGCGGTAACGTTCACCGTCTTCCTCGCAAGAAACGCCTCGTGTAAACTGGAATACCCTATCATCAGCGTATCTCCTTCTGAAGCTCAAGTCGGCTCATTAGTCACCATCGGAGCCGAAGTAGTCACCAGTTCAATCTGACCATGCGACCCCGTCAACGATACGTGGGCGGGGTTAAGCTTCCCGAAAGAGGCGTATCTGGCCTCTGGAGACAACCCAGTATACATCGGCAACGTGGATGAGATAGATTCAAAAAGAGCCAGCTGGACTCTGGTTTTCACGCAAGCTGGAACCTTCGATCTCAGCGTAGACATTTCCGGCAAATACAACGGTGACACTGTTGTAGAAAGCCACGGATCAACAACTGTAACTATACTTCCAGGATCAGATTTTGGAATTTCAGTTTCTCCAACGTCCAAAAGCATCTTTCAAGGTGAATCAACAACATACGCTGTGGAAATAACTTCAATAAGCGGGCCTGAGTATCCTGTGTCGTTAAGCCTTTCCGGGCTTCCTTCTCACACAAGTTACGTTTTTGATCCAAAGGCGGCAACTCCACCTGGCAGCGGTTCAACACAGTCGGCTCTGCGAATATCCACTGAGCCTACGACGCCGCCTAGCACATACAGCTTGACCGTGACAGGTTCCTCAAATGAAAAAACAAAAACAGCTTATGTCACTCTAGAAGTCATTGATAATATGCCGCCGATGGTGGAGGTTCTTTCCCCAGAGAGCATGACTTATACAGCGGATTCAGTTCCTCTAGTTTTTGCAGTCAGCGAACCCACGTCGTGGATTGGTTACAGTTTAGATGGGCAGGCAAACGCAACTATAACGGAAGACATTAGTTTTATTGGCTTGTTCGACGGAACCCATTACATCACGGTTTATGCCATTGATACTTTTGGCAACTCCGGTTCCTCTGGCACGGTCGGTTTCACAATGGCGAGTCCTGTGCATGACGGGGCAGTGTTGAGTGTTGTTCCATCTGCAACTGAAGTCATTAAAGGAGACGCAATAAACATCTCTGTTGCGGTTAAGAATGAGGGAACAGAAAGCGAAGACTTTGATGTTGCCGCATATTGTGACAGCGATGTCATTGATACGCATAGTAGCATTTCATTGCTTCCGGGAACTAGCACGACTTTGTTTTTCACGTGGAAAACTGACAGTGCCATCCTAGGCGACCATAGCATATCTGCACAGATTAATAGAATTCCCGGAGAGATGGACACAGATGACAACACCTTCACGTACGGCACGATCGAAGTGACTGATTCTCTCGTTGCAGTTTTCACTTATTCAGCTCCAAGACCACTTGCTAATGAAACAGTGTCATTTGATGCTACGCCATCATATGCACATGGAGGAGACATTGTAGAGTATAATTGGGATTTCGGGGATGGTTGGGCAGGACAAGGAATTGCAGTTGACCACAAATACGTTCAACTTGGAACGTACAACGTAACCTTGACGGTTACGGATGACGAAGGGTTCAGTAGCGCATGCGGGGTAACAATAAATGCTCTGGTGCATAATTTAGCCGTGATGAACATTGCACCAACTGCAAATGAAATAAACGAAGGTCAAACTCTGAACGTCACCGTCCTTGTCGAAAATAACGGAAACTTCACTGAGACTTTCGACGTGACTATTCATGCAAACAACACTGCGATCCAAACAAATACTGTCTTTAACCTTGCACCAGCAACTCAAGCCAGCCTAACGTTCACGTGGTTTACTGAAGGAGTCAAGCCTGGAAATTACACCATGAGCGCAGAAATCAGAGCGTCAGGAGAGACCTATGGTGGAGATGACATCAAGGTGGGGGCTGTAGTGAAAGTTGTTCCAGAGTTCCCCTCATTTCTTATTCTGCCCCTATTCATGGTGGTGACACTTTTTATATTCATAGTTTACAGAAAAAGTGTCAAACGTTTTTCTTTGTAGCACGGTATGCAGATATTTCTCGCTTTTTAACATGCACAACTGACAATGCCTTGAATAGAACGCTTCTAAGTGACCTTGGCTTTTTCTCTTGTTTTTGCCACGCTACTTATCTCTCGGCTGTTTCTATGTTACAGTCATTGCTCCATTCTTTGAGATATTTGTCAAAGACCTTAGGGATTTGACTTATTATCTCCCAGATTTTCGTTCTAGTTTTCGGATTTGCAAATTTGCCAGCCATCCTGTTCGCCTTCGCAGCGATTATTGTTGCACAGCATGGGTCATAGCCGGCAGAAACAAGTGCTGAAATCATGCCAGCGATAGTGTCGCCTGTGCCTCCTATTGGCTCAAGAATAGGGATGTTAGGTTCGTCAATAGTTGCGATAATCCGTCCATTCTTTGCAATATGGTCAACAGGGTTCTTAACAAGCAGTATCTTCGGCACGTTACCATACTTGTATGCTTCGCGAATCAGTTTTGGAATCTCGTTTGTGTCAGACTCGAAAAGATGACGCGCCATGTAAGCAGGGTGAGTTGCTTTGGGATCTGCTAAGAAAGCCATCTCCCCTGCATCTGGTGTGAAAACGTCAAATTCTGTAGCCAATCCCGCAGCTTTCGCGGCGTATATTCCGCCTGCGTCAGCAATCAAGATAGGTCTTTTTTGACAGCCTCTAACGGAATCAATTACCTTGCGCATGGGGGTCAGCATAGGTAATATGTAATGAAAACAAAGAACGTCAACATTCATTTTTGGCAGATTGTCAGCCAGATAATCATACATCAGACGGCTGCCGTCACCCTTTCCAATATCGCCAGCAGTCACCCAAGTCGGGCCTTCAACTCCTAGATACTCAGATGTAACCATTGCCGCTGAGACAAGTGCTCCCGTACCCATTGTACAAGGAATTCGTAAGGTTCCCAATGTCAAAAAGCCATTTTCAAGCTTCGGTCTGGCAACTGTTAGTGGTGAATCTTTGATCGGAATCGCTCCGCATATAACTAACATTTTTTCACCTGCAAATCAGCATAGATTTTCAAAGCCTCTTCAAAAGCTCTATCAAGCATCATCCCGCAGAGCGTATAGCCAACTTCTTTTGGACGTGGAGCCTCAGTGAGTTTCTTGTCGATCAATTGCATGTAAAGATGAGGCACATCAGGACAGCCTCCTCCTGAAATGTTCAGGATAATACCTGTCTCTTTATCGAAGGTAATTTTCATTTGTGCTGCCCTAACCATGATCGAGTCACCATAATCGACGGTTTTGATGATCTCAAGTGGCCTAACGCCAGTTCCAACATCAATAGAAAGTATGTCAAGATAGTTGATTTTGTTAGCTTTCAAAACACGTTCAATCCCTAACTGTTCAACTGTATCGAATTCGATTGCCAAGTCACAACCTTTAATGAGGTTTTCCGGTGGCAAAGTAACTCTTACTGCATACCCTTCATTTTTCAGTATGGTTTCTGTCTCAAGTCCTTCTTTTACGCTTTTGAAAGCAATCAAACCCACGCCTTTTCGAGATTCATTTTCAGACATTTTGTTTTTTCCCTCTAAAAAACTATGGAACCGTCTGCTTGAATCAAAGTCTGTGTTATGTGTTCATCCGAAGCAGATATGACGCCATTAATGAGGTCATCTTCTTTTATCCCCATCTCCTCACACGAATGTCTGCTAGCAAATACTTGGCCTCCCAATGCCAGAATGTTCTGTATCAGTTGTGAGACATCAGGATATTCTATAGTCTTCGCCTGCTGATTCTTCAGCGCCGAGCAAACTCCATCCCCAACGAGCAAAACAAACGTTTTGACGCCTTTACTCACCGTAGCAAAAGGCAGATAGACGCCTCTGAACGCGTCTTCTTTGCCATAAGGTAGTGAGGTTATTAAGAAAGCAATAGAATCCATCTTTCACGCCCTCACACATTCAACGCTATAATCTTTTCGCTCCCTTTAACGCTTTTGCCAAATTCGTGAATGCTCATTATTTTGACCCCATCGACATATTCGTCAGTTGGATAAATGCCTGATGCATCAGCTTCACCCTTTACGTAACCTCGCGCATGGGCACTCATTTCGCAAGCAACAGCATTAAATCCCTTTTTCTCCAACAACCTAGTCAATGCCTCGCTAATAGTCTTGAAATCTTTAGGAACTTGCCCTTTCTTGGGCACATGAACCCCGTCCATGTAGAAAATCATGTTAACCCCATGCCCCTTTTTCAATGCTTCTTCAGCAATTTCACAAGCTAATTCCGGATGCCTAGAAGAGTAAGGTCCATTCAGAACGAGAATTGTCAAAGTTCCCATATTCTCTCATCCTCCATCATCATACAACTATCACTCTGCTATTCTCCCTCATTATATCGTCGACCAATTCAGATACAGGATTATCTAAAACCTTGACTCCATCAATAAGAGCGTCAAATCCTCTGGCCTTAAACTCTTGGAGATCCACGAAGACAGCGACTCGTTTTTTAATAAGCTTTTTGATGTCCGACGCTGCATATCCCTTTTTGGCCGCCACGACACCATCATACAAAAGATATATTTTTGTTTCCAAGTGCTTTGGCAGTAAATTCGGCATGTTGAGTAAGCGTTGTGAAATATCCAGAGATGGAGATCGTGTTAAGACCAATACTATGCATTCCAATCTGAGATCTCCGAAACGTAAAGAAGGCTTGACGGTTATATAAATAATTATTCCGAATTTCCCAATAATTCCGTAGAACAAGCGTCGACATACAAAAATTTGCCTCCTTCTATAGGGAATCAATGAGTCACGAATTAGCTCTTTTCAACAAAATGCTCGTTTTCCATCAGCTTGATCATTCTCAGAAAATTCTATTGTATTGAATCTAAGTTTGCTTGGTTTGTTGCAGCTGTGACGAGGGTGAAGGTAAATTCTTATACGAACCGCTTTGTTTTCTTCGACGGAAGACGACGGAGCCAGAGAGAATTAGCACTAAACCTATGAAGAAATAGTAGATTACTTTCATCCCTATTCCTAGACTGATGGCTTCTTGTGTTCTGGAACTAAAGAACACAAAATACAGATCCTTACCCGAAATCATAACCTCATTCCATGTTAACCAGCCTATCCAACCCAGAACAATCGATCCTAACGCAATTAAAAATGAGCTAGCAACCTTCACGGAACGGCGACTATGCACCATAATCGCCTCAGAACTCTCCGCTATCGCCATCTCAGTTTGCTTCGCGGATTCTGCTGTCTTCTGAAGCCTGTAGGTAGCCTCTATAGTTTTACCGTCTGCTGACGACTGAACTTTCTCAATGGTTATTGGCTTTCCAGTGGCTTTTGTCAAAGCGCAAGCGATGGCACTGCAAAGAGGGCACCCTATTGCATCACATAGACTCGTGGCTTTTTCTAGTTCCCTACATGTATCTTTATAGATTGAGTTAGTTATCTTCACGTTTATTATGTCTGAAGCATCGATATCTTTTGCATCACCATATTCAGTTTGTATTTCCAAATTGCCTGCGATTTCCAAGTCTTCAATGAAGAGCTTCGGAAGGTTTTGTTTCAAATAGTCTAGGTTTGCTCCAGTAAAGCTCGTTCCTAACGTTTTTTCAAATAGCCTTGAAAGTGAAAAGCCAGGCGCAACGATGACAGCAGCTTTCGGGTTTTCTAGGAAAAATCCGTTTATTTTTCCCTGCATTTCTCCTGGTGTTGGTAGCTTCATGTTTTGGTCTTTAGATATGTAGATTTGGGTTGTCTCAAAATCTTTGGAGTATTCCGGCGGCAAATATACGGGTTTACCCTTAAACTCTAATTCAGTTAATATTTGATCCAAGTCTGCTAAAGATGAGATTATCGTTTGATCTAACAAAGATTTCTTCACATATTCGTCTGTAGCAACATACAGAGTTAGTGCTCCCCAGAAAGTAAGTCCCAAACCTATGAAGGCCAAGATTGAAGAGTTATCAAAGATGGCGAGAACTAGGGCTAGCAAGCCCAAAGCTAGCAGAAGCCCACTGGCTGATTTTCCTTTCCTATTTCTTGGCATTTTCAATCATGCTTTCCTTTAGACACACATTTTTCATTAGATCTCGCTCTGGTTTTTTCTCATTTTGAGAGTGATAATTGGATTTTCCAAGCGAGAATAGGTTCATCTTGTACGCTTATTATTTTTTGTGCTATCAGGCCCATTGCTTGTGCTTGTTGCATTTTTTCGACAAGTTCATTCTTAGCCAATGATTCAGGCTCAAGATTCTCGTATGTGGTTGCGATTTTGGGAGCTATGGGAATTTTTTTGGTTTGATATATGGCTTCTATCATTGTCTTATTTTCCTCTGAGAGTTTTTCATAGGCTTCAGTGTTTGCTATTCTATGTTTTCTTGTAAGCAGGAGACATAGAACAAGGGTAAAGGCGAGAAATCCGCTAGCTATTGTTGCGAGATTTGCACCGTATTGGAACAGCAGCACGGCTATTTGTGACCACATTTTAATTGGCTGCCAATAAGACACAATCGTCATAGCAAGACTAACCATCTGATTTTCTAAGAACTGCAAATCCTCTAGGCTTTGTGGGTGAGCTATGAGGCTAATCCCGACATGTTTTTGTTGTGCTGCCGAATTTACCATAAATGTTGCAGATTCAAACCAGTAAAGCACTGCCTGCATCTCTTTTGTTGTTTTGTATTGGAACACAAAGTAGCGACTGACTATGTTAGGATTACCTGCAAGTTCGATGTCTTTCAGTTCAATTTGGCTCACGGTTGACTCATTATCCCCTGTTGGTGACAACAGTCCGGGAGTTTCTTCCCATCTATGAAGCGATCCAAGCTTGGGGGCTATTTCAATAGTTGCCCAAATTGCTTGATTGGACTGGCCTAACGGAGTATAAACATACACCAAAGCCATATCTTGTTTGGATGTCGCCTCCAAATGGGTGTCGCGGTAAAGGAAATTCAAATTGTAGTCTGAAGCATTCGGAAGAATACCACTCGTAACACGCGGTCCCGACGCAACACTAATTATTGTCATTGGGGATTCCTGTGTTAAAGCGAAAACTGGAAGCGGTATTAATGTCAGCAAGATCAAGGCGAAGACCACAGACACCAGCTTAATGACGCCGCTTGCACGCAGCTTAATCGTTTTGGGCTCAAGTATTCTTCCGCAAGAAAAGCAGAAAGCGTAGTTTGTCATTGGTGCTGGATTGCAATGTGCGCATTTTTCTCTGTGTTTGCCGAATATCTGTATTCTAAATATTTTTTCAGACACGGCAAGCAGTAGGAAAGTCCCTAGGAATACTAACATCCAGCTTCCGGGAAGGGTAATTGCCTGCAGAGCCAGATAAATTGCTGGAATGCCAATGACAAGCAACACGATTTTTTCCCATGGTTTACCTCGGATTATGTAGGCAATGAATGTGGCGATTGATAGGGTAGAGCCAAGAGTGTAGAATATTCCTGACGATGACGGCGTGAGAAATATGAGGAAGGTTAAAGGAAATGCTAGTTGCCGCAAGGTTTGGGTATTGAAGAGGATTAGGGATAAGCCAGCTACAAACACTGGAAAAGCAAACATTTGATATTCTATCGGCATAACAGTGTATGAGCCATACCAGTGAAGCAAAACTACGATTAGGCACAGCAATACACCAGCAATTGTTGGAAAATGCTTGGTGTCTTCAGGTTCATTTTCATTCTCAAAGCGCATCACTGCTCCAAACATTCTTCGCTTGCGATATATTAGATAGCTGAAAAGAAAGGGTATAGCCAAAACATAACTTGCGAAGGGATTTTGTAAGACATCGCTTGTTAACGTTCTTAAGTCAGGATAGAAAATTACCAACGTCGCCGCAATAATCAATGCAATTTTCATGCCTACAACTAGATTGCTCCCACTGTGCTTGCCAGGAGGCAATTGTAAATCTTCCATTTTCATCCAACCCATTTTTCATGCAGTTCAGAAATGGCGTGGTTTGCCCGTTAGTGTTATAAACTTAAGTAAGGTGAGGAAGATAAACTTTCAACTTTTCCTTCGAATCACCATCACGATTGGGTCATCTTGATGTTTGGGATGACTCTCCATCTCTCTATAGAGCACGTCACTCAAAATTTTAACTCACATTAAAGAATTTCATAAAGTGTACATGCACAAACTTGGGGTTGTAACCCATATGGTTTTTGGCCCAACCTATACTTGTTTGATACCTTTTCAAAGCAAATTCCGTCGTAAAAGCTGGATCCTCTGCATTATTCTCTAAAGGAGGCGTAAAGGCTAACATACCACTTTTTCCAAAAAGACTAAGACGCTTTAGGAATAACTCGAATTTTCGTAGAAGCATTTCGGTGTCTCTCCAACCTCTATCTTTAGGCTGATAGAGTCTCTTGGGATTACCAGCAAAATAGATGGAGTCCCAATTATTCGCATTTGTGAAATAATCCGGATGGAAATCAAAAACTGTAAGACGCGTTCTTAACAATGCCTTTAAAATTAGTCTACACTGACCTAGGCTGATGAGGTCAATCAAGGAAGGAAATGGATAGAAAATAATGCCGTTGTGAGTGATGGGTGTCGGTGACAGGTCAGTAGAGAAATCAAACAGTATACCTAACTCTCTTAACGCCTCCAAGTGCGGTGGAGACCAACAAAAACCTGGCGCTCTGAAAGAAACCACGCGCTTTTTTGGAAAAATATTTCTTAAAAGCAAGATTCCGCCTTTTCCATCACATTCGCCAGTCAGGGGATCAATATGAGATGTTTCTCTTTTCAGTGAAATTCGACGTGCTCTAGAATAATCTTCGACATCGGTGTATTCAACAATAGTCGGTCGAACCGTGTGAGCAGAGGAATGGTAGCCTATTTGATGGTCTTCAAGCATATCCAAAATGTCAGGAAAGTTGCTGATTTTTTCAGCCATGTGACCAGTCAAGAAGAAAAGGCCTGTGATATCGTATACACGTAGCAATTCTAAAATGCGATATAAAATAGGGATTGATCTAGAGCTTATGAAGTCTTCGCAATCGAAAGTCAACCAAATCTCAGGACGCATAAATCATGCACATCTGGTTATGATGTTTCGGTTAGCTCTTGATTTTCAGAGAGGGAATTGCAGTTGCCGATGCTTTTTAGGGCCATAACGGTGCTGATGCCTCGTCTTAATATTGACAATACTCTGACGTTTCACACCGAGATCCCCACGTGTTTAGTCAGGTTTTCTTTCAATCTATATGCGAAATTGCCAAGATTTTTAACGATTATTTCGCTTCTGGTAATATTCTTGCCCGAACTGGTTCTTCTGAATAGGCAGCGCCAATGCAGAATCTGCTAGGAGTAATGTTCATTCCTTGCAACCCGAGTTTGCGTGTTCCCATCAAGTAATCATTAACGAAAGGGGAAAGTACCGAAATCTAAAATATGCCCACAGTATATTCGTTAAACAGATTAACATGTCAATTGTTCGTTCTGTTTCTTGCGTTGCGCTCCTAATCATTTTGTTGACGAGTACGATAGGTGCATCGCTCATGCTTCAAGCATCAATGGTTGCTGACCTTAATGACGATTCTGTTATTGACTTGACGGATTTGTGCCTTGTCGCTTTGGCTTGGGAATCTTTTCCCGGACATCCTTCGTGGAATCCTAGGGCAGACTTGGACAATAACGGTGTTGTGGACATACTAGATGTGGTGCTAGTAGTAAGGCAGATGGGAATGGAACGTATGAAAGCCAACAAGCATATTGTCGCCTATAGTTCAGTGAACGATGATAGCGCCAGCTTTATCGCTAACAACTTTGACATTGCAGTCGTGGATTTTGCGTACACAAGGAACCTTGGCAAGATTAAGGCTTTCAATCCGAATGTGGTTGTATTTGGGTATAGAGACATCATAGCTATGCATACTACTTATGAGGATTGGGCGGAAGTAAACGCGCACGAAGACTGGTTCATCCACGACAACTACGGAAACAGGATACGAGAAACTGGCTACGGCTTCTACGTTATGGATGTAGGAAGTCAGGGATGGCGACAACACTACGCACAATATTGCCTGCAAAAACTAGCCCAGCACCCAACAGTTGACGGCATATTTGCAGACGACTGCCTAGAGGCAAAAGTTTGGAGTAGAAACTGGTGGAGCTCCCGCGTCAGCGACATCCCCTCATGGGTTCGCGAGACATGGAACGAGCGTATGAACGGAATGCTTTCATACGTGAAAAATGCCCTAGGAAACAAGCTTTTCATAATAAACACCAATGATTATACTGGAGGATTCCTAAGTCACGTTGACGGCATGATGTTGGAAGGATTCATTCATGGAGGCTGGGAAGCACTTCAATCGTTCTCAGGCACTCCCGCATCCACTATCGATGTTCTCCAAAGGCTGAGTGCAACGGGGAAGTATTTTCTGGTGCAAAGTGACACAGCATATCCAGGAACTGTGACAGATGCCGACAAAGAACTGATGCACAAATTGATGATTTATTGTTTTGGCTGTTTTCTCTTAGGAGTAAATGGTCCCAAAGCCAGCTTTGGCTGGTTGTCCTTTGGCAAGTCCAGACAAATTGGGAGTCCATCTTTTTGTCCAGAAATGGAAGTTGAAACTGGCAATCCGAAGGGAAACTATTACACCAAAGACGGCTTATACATGCGCGACTTTGAATATGCTAAGGTCATAGTAAATCTTTCAACGCAAACTCGGTCGACCGTCGTTGATGGCGTTACTTACACTCTGGAACCTCGCACCGCCACTATTCTGACTTATTGATAAATACCGTAAAGTGCAAGTGCCAAATCCATTTTTCATAAGAACAATTAATTCTTCGTTCGTCTAGTTCAGCGACCCTTTTGCGTTCCCGGCTCGACGACCCTGAAGAGAACCTATTGATGTTTAACGGCGAACATTTTAGGCAAATTCTTGAGGAGCTTCTTAGCCAATAGCTCGTTATCGAAGTATCTCTCCGCTGCTTTTCGCCCATTTTCGCCGAGTTTCTTAGCCAACTCTCTATCGTAGTATAATTTCTCAATGTGAAGCTCAAATTCTTTCCAGTCCTTGGCCACTAATCCACATTTGAATGTGTTGATGATTCTGGCGGGTTCTTTGCAGTTTGTTGAAATTACGGGTTTGCCGGCAGCCATATAATCGGAGAGTTTGGAAGGCATCGTGTAAGAAAAATGCAGCCTATTTGGTGGATAAGGGATGACTCCTACGTCCGCCTCCGAAAGAATCGTGTTAACGAATTGGGGCCAACTTGATTGCTTGTTTTGAACCCAATCAGGCAAATCCATCAGTCTTGCTCCCGCGATATTGAGGTTAACCTGCAACCCTTTTTTTCTCAAGTTGTCAACGGCAAAAACAAGTTTATCCACGTCCTTGACTCGCCGCGCTGAGCCAGCATATAACAACGTAAGCGGACCTTTAGATTTCGGCGGAGTATTATTTATGAATTTCACTAGGGTTCCAGCCGGAACTTTCCGAATCTTACTTTTCTTAGCCCATTGACTCTTGGCTATATACTGCTTGTATGACTGAGTGAGAACCAGAACCAGCGATGCAAGTTTCAGACTTAGAATGTCAAGCATACGCCAAGCAATCCTCGTGAATTTAGAAGGTTCAGTTTCAGAGTGAGCGTATGCTGCGGGTACTGGAGGATCGATAATGTCGACAATCAATCTGGTACGCGTTGGACTCAGAATTCTTAAAGCTAAAAGGGATGATGCATACCTGAATGCGATTCTTGAAATTGACGCTTGCAAAATCGTAGGGTAAGTCACGATTCCGACGAGATATGATCTTTCTTTTAAGCTGGTTAGAATGGACTCTAGCACGGCTTTGAACATGCCGCAACTGCTTTTCGACATCTTATTTTTAGTGATAATCCTTAGGGTTTGATCAGCATTTGAGTACCAAAAGACCTTTGACTGCGGCGAGATGTTGAGCAAATCCTTAGCTAACGCGCTGTATAGCCCACCATACCTTGTGCCAATTCCTTCTGTAATGTCCTTAGGATCCATCACGAAGATACTTGTTAAGACAAGCAAATTGATTGGCATTGTGCTAAATCCTCAAATGCGGTCCTCACGGTAGCCCGTGCTCTTGTTTGTTGTGGTTGTAATGCTGAAGGTTCGGTCTTGACGATTCATGAACATGGGTTCGCCTTCGCTTTTGAATGAGCAGATTTGACTATTTTTGTTTGTAGCATCCTTCTGAAACCTGCTGTGCATAGCGGTTCTTATTTGTATTAGTGTTAGACTGTAATCTGGCAATGTTTATTAAGTCTTCCTATACACTACTCATAGACAAAGCATGCACCCACATCAAAAAGCTCTTTCATTCACCTGCCTAATCGTCCTACTCAGTCAAATTTGCCTATCCTTCAGTTCCTATTCACTCACTAAAACCTTCGTTGTCTCAGGAATCATAACAGACACTCACCATTCAGCAAGAATACTGAAACACATTGTTGCCTATGCCCCATTGACTGACGCTGCCGCCAACTTTATCGCCAACCATTTTGACATGGCAATCGTCGATTTTGTATACACGACAAACTTTGCAAAAATTAAGACTTACAATCCAAGCACTCTCTTGATCGGATACAGAGACATCATAGCTATGCACACGACTTACGAGGACTGGGGAGAAGCAAATGCACATGAAGACTGGTTTATTCATGACGCCTATGGGAACAGGATACGGGAGACTGGCTACGGCTTTTACTTGATGGACGTAGGAAGTCAGGGATGGCGACAACACTACGCACAATATTGCCTGCAAAAACTAGCCCAGCACCCAACAGTTGACGGCATATTCGCAGACGACTGCATAGAAGCAGGAGTCCTTAGCAGAGGCTCGTGGTCTTCATCTGTTCCTTCATCGGTTCGCAATACATGGAACGATCGCATGAACGGAATGCTTTCATACGTGAAAGGCTCCCTAGGAGGCAAGCTTTTGATAATCAACAGTAACGAATACAATGGACAGTTTCTACAAAACTCCGACGGCCAAATGTGGGAAGGCTTCATTCATGCTGCATGGGAGGGCAGTGGGCAGTTCCGTGACTATGCGTATTCCGAATGGGAATTAAGCGTTATCCAAACGTTATCCGCTACAGGAAAGTATGTTCTTGTTCAAAGTGGCAGTGCATCAAGCTCTGACTTTCAGCGGTTGGGAACATACTGTCTAGCGGCTGCTCTGATTGCTGGAGGCACAAGCTTCAACTATGCATATTCTTACAGTGACCCTGCAAGTCAATATTTCTCCACGTTAGATTACAATTTCGGCTCTCCAACCGGAAATATGGTCAAACTCGCTCCGGGGGTTTACTCAAGAGAATTCTCTCAGGCTAAAGTATATGTGAACTTGTCTCCCAATCCTTACAATCTCAGTCCAACACAGACAGTGAATGCTCATGATAGCCTGATCGACTAGCTGATGGAGCAGATTGCATCGCTAATGGCGATAGTCGAGAATATTCAAGGAATTTATTGTATCAACTTGAAAACGACAAGGTTGTTTGATTCATAGATTATATCGTAATCAAAAGAATATTCAGTCGCAAGCTGTTCCAAAGCATCTATTGTTGCAGTATCCGTAAAATGATAATACGTTTTTTCTAGTTCCACCTCTTTCTTTTGAATAATAAGCCAGTCAAACTGTGTCACATTCACTTTACCGTATAAAGGAAGAAACTCTCCAAAATTGTTGTGCACATCATAAATTGCCATGATTGGATTCCCATAACCAATTATATTCCCAACGGAGAAGTTGAGTGTTCTAGCCAAGACGTAATCTTCCTCTGAGGGAGCGGAGGGAATTGTCTGCACTCCTGCATCCCATGCAGTGGGCTCAATCATATAAATATTGAATAGCATGAAAGCAATCAGCAAAAATACAGCGGCTGTCCGGATCCATTTGCTTTTGAAATTCATAATAGTGGCTGTCAAGGCTGCAAATCCGAAAAGCCAACCGAACATGAGATAACGGTCAGGAAAGGCGGGAGCCCGTACAAGGTAAAGAGACAATGCCCCTATCAAACCACAGAGAAATACGAACAAAGTAGAAGAATATACTTCTGCTTGACGATTTTTCGCCCGAGGTAACAATCCATATAATAGAATCAATCCGAGAGCTATTTGAAAGAAGAAAAAGCCATAGAACATAATAGAGCCTCTAATCGTTATGATGGTGCTCACCCCAGATATCTCAGCATAGGTATGCGTCCACCATTGGGCAGGACTGAGGATACTCCTCGCAAAAGTGACTAAGGTGTAGAGGGGAGCCAAGACAACATACATCCAGTATGCGAAGAGAACTACAAAAGCGATTGATAGATAAGAAGTAGTTATCCTTCGTCCAGCAATACCGCCCCCGAAATACGCTCTGCGTACAATGGAAAATTTTGACGCTTCAGTGACTATAAAGTGAGTTGAGAGAAACGTCAGCAACATGAAGCTCGTTAGATGATGAGCAAATATCGTTCCTATTAAGCACATAATTGATAATCCATATCTGGCAACACGATGTGACGAATTCTCGGCTGAGAAGTAAAGATAGATGCAGCCAACTCCCAAAATTAAAGAGAACGTTTCTCGCACAAATAAAGAACTAAACAATATGTGATGTTCCAAAGAGGCAAACAGCAGCACTGAAAGTAAGGCAAGTTTCTCTTTTTTAAATATGCTGCGCACCAACAAATACAGCATGAAGATGAGGGTTACATCAATAAATGAGGGAAGCCACTTAGCCACAGAGAAGAGGTCGATGCTAGTAATCAATGATAACGCAACGCCAAACACGTGAATCATTGGAAAATATGAGCATGGGTTAATGTATTGAGGGGCGCCCAACACAAAACCGCTAGAAAGAACGCCTCTTGCAGCAGCCAAATCCAAATAGGAATCAGACCCATACAAACCATAATATGGAATCTGGTAAATCAGGTGAAACACGAGGCAGGCAACAGCGACCTCCAATAACACTACTTTGGCAAAAGCGTTGGATAATTCGATTCTTAGACACTGGTACACTACAGTGCCAATCATCAAAATAATAACGCCCCAAAAGAAGGTGACTGGCAAATAGATGTGCCAACGAATCGATAGAGAATAGAGGACAAGAAGGATTGCTGCTGCGAAAAATATTCCAACCGTGCTTGCTTTGCTTTTAAGATACTTCAAGCAACAACCTCCATGCTCCAAGTCATTTCTGCATGATTTCTTTAAATATGCTTACGTACTTCTTTGCGACTTCGTGTATACTGTGCTCACGTTCTACATATTTTCTTCCGTTATTACCCATCTCTTCTCTGAGAGGCTTATCCTCTAATAGTGTGTTTACATCCGAAACTAGTTGATTAAACGATTTAGAACAGAACCCCAACTTTTCGCCGCCAATTACTCCGTCGGGGTTTACATTGAGGCTCAAGACAGGCATACGAAATGCCCATGCTTGAAGAAATGTATTTGGAAAGCCCTCTACTTTTGAAGTGTTAACGAAGATTGAAGCTTTCCTAAAGTAATCGTTGACCTCGTGGTAGGGGATAAATCCATGAAATTTAAGATTAGGAACCTTTTGTGCTGCCGCTTGAATTTCTTCATATAGTTGAGGCTCTCCCACAGCTCTTCCTCCAACCATTTCGAAGCGAGCATGTGGAATGGATTTCGCCAGTTCAACAAATAAGTGAGGTTGCTTGACGCTTGAGAGGGTAGCAACCCAAAGAACTATAGGATGATCAGATTTCGTGAAGTCGACTTCGGGAACATCAAAACCATTCTTAATTAGGATGCTGTCTACTCCAAATCTTTCCTTCAGCATTCTTTTTTGAAACATGTTTTGCGATAAAACAGCGTCAGCTCTCCCTATCTCGAAAGCATCTATGAACTTTCCGAAGACACCATAATTTCCATACAGAGTCTTGCTGAGAACAACAGCATCAGAACCAACGCGATATACAAATTTTTTTCTTCTTGCATAACAAAAAACTGGAATCACTCCATGCGATCCACCCTCATGGAAATATACGTCAGCGTTTGCTTCTTCCAAGGCAGCCCATATGGAATAGTATTTCAGCAAAACATGTTTCTTGCCGGCTTTGTCTCGTTCATACGTTTTTATCACTTCAACTGAATTTACATTTTCCACACGGTCTCGACCATGA
>DATBWI010000081.1:0-8440 GCA_036514855.1 Bathyarchaeia archaeon
GCGTAGAATGAATAAAACCTCATCATACTCTAACGCAAACCTCCACTTACCATTGAAAACAAGAAAATAGGGGAAATGGGCGAAAACCCCCTCGACAAAACTAGTGTGAATCAAAACGCTAGAATATGGTAGCCCGGGAGAGATTCGAACTCTCGTCAGAGGCTCCAGAGGCCCCGATGCTTGACCACTACACCACCGGGCTTTCATAACAACAATCTAAACACTAAGGCTTCATTTTAATAACTTTAGCGATAAACAAAAAACGTACTACTGTTTTTTCATGGCTTCTTCAATGCAGTAGCATTCTTGACCGCTTGGATTCCATTTTTCACAGCACCATAATGTAGGCACTATTGGATTCTCGTTTGCGCAAAAGCGCATCGTGCAAAACACTTGATGAGGATAGTTGTAGGCGTTGTGGTTGCCGCAATTTCCACAGAACCTTTGCTTCTCTTTACCTTCTTTATTCATTTGGATGTCTCCACCTGTTTTGGAACCTCACGTTTCAAATATGGCACCCGTTTGAAATCCTCGCCCAGCCTCTCAACAACAGAAGCAACCATTATCGGAAAAACCATCATCGCATCGCCAATAACCATCATCTTATCCGCCCCGCCCTTCACTTTCCCCCAACTAACCGTCTCCTCCAACGTTGAGCCAGACAACCCTCCAACCTCCGGACGATCCATAGTAATTATCACTGCATAATCCATACCGCGCTTAGACGCAAGCGCAGCCGATTGAACAGTGTTCCTCGGCACTCCACCACCAATCACAACCATCCCATTTCTAGGAGAACGCTTACAAATATTAACTATTTCAGGCACGTCTTTAAAGGCATCCACAAGCAACGCGTCCTTGTAGTTTTTCCTGTAAGCATGAAGCCAATGGATAAACCCAAACTCCGAATCCCGAACAGCTGGAATGAAAAGCGGAACATCCGCTTCGTAAGCCGCACGCAGAATAGAGTTCGGATCGTTAAGCCTTTTGCCAAGCTCCCAAGCAAAATCTTTTGAAGATAGGCTTTTTGCGCCATTCTTGGCGGTAATGTCATCGAATATCTCTACAATTTTATAGTCAAGTCTAGCGAAATCCTCTTCCGGCACAAAAACATCGTAAATGCGGTAAATGTGATACTTGTAAAGCAAATAGTCATCAACAAACCAGTGACCCTTGTAATGATGCCCGCCCAAAGCTTCTATTGAATCGTGAACCATGTTCGCACCAGTACTCACAACCACATCCACAAGTCCTTCACGAACCAAATCCGCTATCAGCGATCGCATGCCAGCCGGAACCACAGCCCCAGCCAACGCCAAAAAAACTGTGCATTTCTCATCTCGCAACATGCGCTCATAAATGTCACATGCAGCTGAAAGCCTTCCAGCACCGAAAGAACCTGAATTCTTAAACTGTTGAACAAGCTGATCTACGGTTAGTTTTCCATTGATTCTCATGTGTTTTACAGGTTCGAGAAGAAGGTCTTTCCTCTGCATCTTTTTTCTCACTCAAACATCACTTCTCTTGTTGACTAAAGAAAAATCTTTCTATATCAACCTGCGCAAACGGCTAAACTGTAGGCACAGCAGAATACATCTAGGGTCTATTTCACTACTAAAACTGGGCAAGTCGCATGATGCAACACCGATTCGCTTACGCTTCCCAAAATAATCTCTCTTATTCTGCTAATTCCTCGGGCACCCATCACTATCAAATCATAGCCACCTTCCTTCGCCAACCTCATAATTTCCCCAACTGCGTGACCTTCCTCAAGTCTCGTGTTCACATCAACGCCGTTGGCTTCAACTCTCCGTTTGCCATCTTCCAACACCCTCTTGCCAGACTTGCGCGCAGCCTCAACCACTCTCGCTACTTCCTCAGGCGTCATAACTGGAACGCCGATAGTTGTTGGGGCAGTCGGCTCCGACATCATCACCGGTCTAACAGCTACAGAATACACGTGGATCAAAGTGATTTTTGACCCGAATTTCTTGGCAATCTGAATAGCAATCTCCAAGGCTCTCAATGAATGGTCAGAACCGTCCAACGGCACCAAGATTTTTTCAAACAAACATCATCATCCCCTTAACCGTAATGTGCACAATTAAAATATAAAATCTCGTGTCAGCAAAATATTGAGGATATTCGCGATCCGAATAGAACCCAACGAAATGAATTGAGCCTAAGCCACTACCAAGTAGATCAAGTCTTCATGCTGATTTTCCGTAGTCTAACGCTACCAAGGTTAAGTCTATTATGTCCACCCAGCCACTCTTATCAATGTCTGCAACTGAATTCCAGTTCAAATCTCCTGGCTCGCTGTCGAAGGCAATTCCTACTATGGTTATGTCTTGTATGTCCACTTCCCCATCCCCATTCAGGTCTGTAGGCAAGGACACCTGCGTAACTCCCGAACTGCCGCAAACATCACAGACCGACTGAACAGAGTATGGCCATCCATTAGCTGGTTCCCTTGAACTAGTATCGTACACGCTGGCGATGACTTGAATGCTCTCAGGTTTCACATTTTCGGGTATAGCCCAAGAACCGCTAAAACTGTCTTCTGAAAACCCGGACAGGTTAAGTGTTTTGTTCAAGCCATAGTCTCGGAAAACAAAGTTCCAAGTAATCCCATACTCTGAATCCACCAGCCCGTTTTCAACGATGAAGACAAGCATGAAACCGCTAAAACTGTCAGACTCAGAATTGACGACCTTTCCATTAAATTGCAACGTTGAGCCTTCAATCGACTTAGCAAGAGTCATTCCTACTGCGTGAACCTGCCGCATTCCAGAAGAATCAATCTTATTTGCGTCAATAGAATACGTGCGTGCATAGCTTCCATCATACACATTGCTTGGATGACCTGAGATAGCATAGTGCGAAGCTCGCTCTTTAGATTTGACATTGCTAAAGTCTTCATACAAATGAAAACACACTATATGCATAGAGTGAACAGTCTCAGGCTCGGAAGTTGTGTATTTGTTGTAGTTTGCCAAGTGCGACGGCTCGTCGGCTTGGCAACTGCCTCAGCTTGGGAATCCAAATTCTTCTACAAATACTGAATGTGTAAAGCCACTGGAATAGGCTGATGTTCGAGCGTGATAAGACCCGAGCAGCAATGCCAAAGACAAAAGCATTGCAATGACTAAAACCTTTTTGCTCATATTCGCCCCCGTTTATTCCCAGCAGTACCGAAATATATCCTTTTACATCCTTTACGCTCACGCCATTTGACGTTTGAGAGTAGCAGACTTGTGGGTCCCTCACACCGCATACCGCTTATACTGATATAGCCCATTCCATAATTGCCCATGGGAACAGTCTTGTGCCGATCAAAGAAGAGCAAGTGAATTATCTTCACTGTTTTGTTTGAATGGAGATCATATCTCCAAAAAAGAGATAGAAGAAGGGACAGTTGTTGATGTTTGCAGTTGTTTATTTGGCGGGTTTCTTTTTTCTCAGCAAGAGCGCAGCGGCAGCTATTATGACCACGATAACAACGATAGCTGCTATTGCCATCTGGAACCAAGACTGTCCAAATATGCTCTGAGCAGATTGCCCCAACAGAGCCCATGTGCTAAGGTGATTGATTGTTGCCCACGCATAGTGGTCTGATGTGTTCACTTGTGTGTCTACCGCTTCCCAATTACTAGTTGTCACGTTCCAATGGAAGATTTTTAGGCTGTTTTCGTCAAGCCCCAAGGCGGATAGCTGTTCAGGAGTGTAATAGACGCGTATAGTAGCATTAATTGATGCACCTTCCACGTCGGATGTGATTTGCACATAATTGCCCAAGAGTTTATATGTTCCAGTTATGTTGCCAACATCGGTTGGCGTGGTAACATTTTTGATGCAGAATGTCGCAGGCGTTGAGATACTGTTTAAGATTAGCATGCAATTTGCAGATTGATTAGCGTCAATCGTGTACGGGTTGCTAGGCGAAATTGATGTAGCGTTAAATACTGCTTCAGCGTAGCCTTCCCAAACTCTGAAAGCCAAATGTCTCAAATTGCTTATGCTCTGGTTATTCCATACAGCCGTGTTTTCTTCTGCAAGAGTATCTGGCGCAGGCACTGGGTAAGGCACTGTTGCATCCGCACCTAGCGTCACAGTATGTGTTCCGTTGCTTCCACCCTGAACTACAAGTTCCAGCTTTTCGCCTTCAACCGGAGGCTCAAAACCTCCAGGCGGAACTGAAGTCATATTGAAGAAACTTTCTAACGCAAAAGTCGTGGCGTTTATATGGCGAATGGTAGGCGTGACTTTTATGCCTTCGATCTCCCAAGCTACAGAAGACTCATCCATGCTAAAGTTCAGCCTGAGATCAGCTATGTCTATGGTGGTGGTTTTCGCTCCAGCTAGTAAGGCAATGGACCCGTAGTAAGGTGAGGTTGCGTTTAGCATGTCAATGTATGTGTTTTTGATGGAATTGACCTGTGCGTTAATGTCTCCTGTGATAGTATAGTCTCCTTCGAATCTTATTTGAGAGTTTGCATAGCTTATATTCTCAGCGTAAGATTCCAAGGAAGCGTAACTGGTGTTCAACATACTTTCTAAGTACGGTAGAAGCTCCGGCGGATAACTGCTCGGCAACATGCTCATGCTTGCGTTCAAATATTCTTTTGGATCCCACGCGAAAATAGCTTGAAAATCAACTCTTCGGATATCCTTCGAATAGGAAAATTGGAATCCCACGTTTTTCACTGAGCTAACTGTGGTGTTCAGAAGCGAATACATGTCTTGCCCATAAAAGCCCATACTTTGACCGTAAGAGTTTGCCAAATCCACTACAAGCTGTAGGAAGTCTCCCTGCACGATGACTAGGAACGAGACTTCGACAGTGTTCGAATCCAACTGCATGACCGTGGTGTTGAACGTTGTGCATTGGAGCACGCCATTAGTCATATCATAAAGGGATCCGCTTAGCATGCCAGGAATTGTGCTGTTTAGCATTGCAAGATACGTGTTAAGCGTTGTCTCATCCAATGTCGGAAAGCCAGGAACAGGAAACGTATAGTTATAGTGTACAATTACAGAATCGCTCAAAGTTACTTGTGTGAGGTTTCCCTCAAAATCCATTTCGATGGCGCCGAAAGAAAGCCCAGGTACGAGTTGGATGCTCAGGGTTCCATTATATTCTTGGTTTGTGTAGTTTCCAGTGATTGAGAAATCTGTAGAGTTGAAAGGAAAGCCTGTAAAGTCAATGTCTGTGCTGCCTTGAGCAAAGGAATCAGGCAAGGTGACGTGAGCGTTGATTGTGCTGGTTTCGAGATCATTTGAGTATTGCGTGATTATGTTTGCGGTTGTTGCGTTGTATGGAAATGTTGAAGCTTGTTCGGATGGAATTGTGGATGTTGCGTTTATCAACGCGTTGTATTGTCCGTCGCTTTTTATGAGTTGTGCTTGCACTTGAGTGGGAGGAATACCAGTAATTGGGTACATAGAACTGAGATTCAAGTTTCCGTTGCTCGATAAAGCCACTGTTCCATTGGGATAAACCACAAACTTTGCTTCTGCATCCATTTGGAGAGCGTTAACGATGCCTAGAACGGAGCCAAAAGTGTGATTGAGACTAGAAGATACAACGGCGATTACAAGACATAAAACAAAAAGTTTTGAGGTGATATTCGCGATTTTTCTCATCCTTGCTTGCACCTATTAATTGTATGATTTGTTATCTTTATATGTTTTGTTTAAGGATTTGATGACTTCTTGTTGGTGTGAACTGCAAAAGGGTTATGGCTGCGCATGATGAAGAGTTGGCGGATTTCGCCTATTTGTTTAGGGATGGAGAACTAAAGCCTAGAAGCGTTACAGCAGTGAGCAGTCCATTGATTTGATTTTGCCCTTGCTGTCTATGATGACTTCGAATTTTTCTGCCCATGGGTGTCCTTCCAAGTCTATTGGGCATGTTCCGCGGACTATCCATAATGCGTTTCCTTGCTCGACGGATGCCACATCTATTTTTTCAGTGTTCTTTTTTCTTTTAAGGAAGTCAAGAGCAATTTGCTGAGCATCGTTGTCGGTCATGTTTTTGGGCATTTGTTCACCCATGAATGTTCTTGTTTTTCGCCTCGGTGAGCATTAAGGGTTATGAAGAGTTAATCGTTAGCCTAGCTAAAGATAGGCTGGATTCTGCACATGTACCCTGTCGCGATAGGTTCAAATCTGCAAACATACGATTTTTAATTGAAAGCATGCATCTATGCGGAGCAGAGTTGCCATGAGCAGGGAAAAACGAATCATATTCCATTTAGACATGGATCATTTTTTCACAGCGGTTGAGGAAAGGGAACATCCAGAGATTAAAGGAAAGCCCGTTATTGTAGGCGCTGATCCTAAAGGCGGAAAGGGCAGAGGCGTGGTGAGCACATGCAATTATGAGGCGAGACGGTTTGGTGTTCGGTCTGGAATGCCGATTTCTAAAGCGTTTAAGCTCTGTCCCGACGCGGTGTATTTGCATGTTGATTATGAGCTTTATGCGAAGGTTTCGAATGAGATAATGGATATACTGCGGAAATATGGGGATAAGTTTGAGCAGTGGGGCATAGATGAAGCATTTCTAGATGTGAGTTTGAGGGCGAAAGATTTTGTGGAAGCTGAAGCTTTAGCGAGGCAGATAAAAAAGGAAATCAGTGAGAAGGAACAGCTCACGTGTTCGATTGGGATAGGACCTAACAAACTTATCGCTAAGATTGCTAGTGACATCCAGAAGCCTGATGGATTAACTATTGTGAAGGAAGA
This sequence comes from Bathyarchaeia archaeon, assembly GCA_036514855.1. Taxonomy (GTDB): domain Archaea; phylum Thermoproteota; class Bathyarchaeia; order Bathyarchaeales; family Bathycorpusculaceae; genus DATBWI01. Next base: position 6,748 of record DATBWI010000081.1, read on the forward strand.
AGAGGTTGAAAAGTTTCTTGCGCCTTTGCCTGTGCGTAAACTTCTCTGGGTTGGAAAAAAGACTGAGCACAAGTTGAAGGCGATGGGAATCAACACTATTGGTGAACTGGCAGCTTACGATCCCACCGTGCTTGCTGAGGCTTTCGGTGTTATGGGGACGCAGATTTTTTTGATGGCGCGTGGAGTTGACAGGAGCGAGGTACAGGAAAGAGGCGAAATCAAATCCGTAAGCCGCCACACAACATTTGAAGAGGACACGTCAGACTTTGACTTTGTACTGAACTCCTTAGATACGCTTTCGGAACATGTGCACAATGACGTTTTGAGGCAACAGGTTTATTTCAAAACAGTGACGATTATGGTGCGATATGAGAATTTTGAAACGCATACGCATGGTAAAACTTTGCCTTTTATTACGAATCGTTTGCAGGATTTGAAGAAAGCTGCTAGAGAATTGATGCAAAATTATCTTAAACCAGACAGGAAGGTTAGGCTTGTGGGGGTAAGGGTTTCGAATTTTACTTCTGCAGAGAAACAGAAGACGCTTGCTTAATATTCGGGTATTTTTCCTTTATTTTTGTGTCGGCTATTTTGGCGATCATGGCGTTGGAAATTAGAACATACTTGACGCCTGTTAACTCGGCGAGGTCTGCAGGTTTCTGGTCTTGAGTGATTAGAAGTAAACTGTTGTTTTTTGCGTATTCGACGATGTCTTTGTCCTTGGCGCCTTTAAGCCCTACATCTTGGGCGGTTAGGGCTTCCCATCCGAGAGTTTCAAAATACTCTTTCAGTCCCGCGCACATTTCGTCAAGCAGAAGCCTCAACAATGCTCACCAGTCCATACCTTTGTGTTTTGTTAATCGGATATTTAGAGGCTTCCTCTGACTCTGTGGTGACTATTTCCCCTATTGCATAAATTGAACTTGACGTTGATTCTCGGGACGGTTTGTTTTTGAAAGCTTATGAGAAGAATTCCGGTTGCAGAGATTTCGGCGGCATATACCCGGCCAATAATATGCCACCCTACCTCAAAACCTAGAAAGGCAAAGGATGCGTCAAAGCCTGACTAGTAGAATATATCTCAACGAAGCTAAGGTTTTAGCATCCATAAATTGCTCTTTTCAGAATCATTTTTTCCATTCTTTCTACAAATAGGAATCTTCCCAAGATGTATTTGTCGCTTCTTTTCTTGTTTTTTGCAAAGGCTTTTCTGTAATTTCCGTAGCCGTAAAAACTAGAAAAGAAGCCCAGTAAACCTTTCAACATTTGTTTGTGTCGTGCCATCATTATATATGCAATGTGTACCCAAAATATTCGAGCGAAATTCTTCAGTTCGAAAAGTTTGTAGTACGTAAGTAAAAAATTGCGTGTCGAAAAGTATGACACTTTCGCATTTGGAAAGCCTGAGCCGCCAGCATGGTGATATATGCGGCTGTCGCAAACATATCCTATTCGCCCACCTAGCAAGATTGTCCTTAAAGATAATTCCAGATCTTCTCCGAAGCAAAAGTAATTTGGATCGAAAAGATAGCCGATTCTGTGAAGCCACTCCCTCCTTATCAAGAAACATGCTCCACTTGCGAACAGGGAATCAGTTACTGCGAATTTGCTTTGGCATTCATTTATTGTAGGATAACCGAAGGCATTCAAAGTTCTGATTCTGTTCCTATCTTGACTTGGAAGCTGTATGCTA
>DATBWI010000082.1:0-13857 GCA_036514855.1 Bathyarchaeia archaeon
AGGAAACAACGGCAACAACAATGTTGATTATCAATCCCTGCAGAAGTTCCGTTTTTCCCTGAATGATCACTAAGTCCACTATCTGCGCCGTATACAACGGTTCAAGCGTGAACAGGTATGCCCCGACTATTGTTAGTGCAAACGATATTGCGACTAAGCGCAAATGGCGCTTATGGTATTTAAGAAGTCTTCTAAACGTGCTTGTTGAACCGAAAACGCCTGCTTCAGTTTTGATGGTTTTGATGTATTCGAGGATCGGTTTGGCTACGCTCATCAATGAAACCTGCAGATTTGTAACTCAATCCACAAGCAAAAATCACGATATAAACTTTCTTTAATGCTGAAAGCGTTCTGACAGGGGGAAATAGCTTTACCGTTCAGAAGTTGGGTGCATAAGTGATTCTCAAGTCAAACAGTTTTGAGTCGAATTCTCTCAATTGACTATCTTAAAAACCACAATTATCTAATGACTATGTTGTCAAACCTTGGGTTGTTTTCTCTTAGGTTTGGCAAAAGAAAGGAGCCAAGGGGTCGCCAATATCAGCCCAATGGGAACGGTCACGCCTATTGCCAAGAGCAGGTTTCCTTTTGGAGCTATAGTTTGAAGCAGTTCAGTCCTCCAAGAGAATTCCACAGTTTGTGTCTGGCTTGGGTTGACAAAAAAGAACGTGACGTTCTCCACTTTTGTTGGCACATGTTCTATCCGAGAGTTTCCCACGGGTACCTGCCTTTGCATTACTAAAAGGCTGGCATACTGATCTTTGAAATCCAGAAACAGTTCCGTTTGATTTTGATGCGCATGACTATTCAGCCACTCATAAATTTGGGATGTGCCCATCTCAAAGCCGTACATGTCTAGAGTCCCATTTGTTGCAAGAGTAAAACGGATGCCAGACTGAGGGCTTAAAGCGCTTGATTGTTGGATCAGGAAGTTTTCAGAGGGCATAGGTATTGGACCTGCAGTACTGGATTGTCCTCCCATAGTTATTGGTGGAATGAGATAGGCAATGAGGATGGCTAATCCAACAGCAATAGCGACTGTGCCTATTCTGCCAATGAAGTTAATCCATCGCTTCATAGGTTCATCCTCCGACTGAAGAAGTAATAAGACAACAGCAAAACGGCAAACACTAGAAGATACGCAGTACCCATATAGGTTAGAACTTCTGTGGAGGTTGGCGCCCAAATAGTTTCGGTGCCAAGGTTTTCAGCAGGAACAGAGAGGTTGTGGTAGTGATACTGCATAGCAACTGAGGGGTTTACAACTGAAAGTATTTGTAGCAGCAATGGAGAACGAATGCCGAGCGAGACGAAAGTAGCAAGGCTTTGGAATATGGTGCCAGCGAAAAACATTACAATGCCAATCACTATCGCCAAACCGCCCTTTCTAACAATAAGCGTAAAAAGCAAGATCACTGAAGCCAATAAAAGCGGATAGCTCAAACTCGCTAGATAAGTAGTCATAACGGTTGATATGTAAGGCAGAATCATGGCTGGAGCCAAAACAACCAAAGCAAACATTTGAATGCCAAACAGGACTAACAATGCGGCGCCGACGGCGGAAAGAAGCTTGGCTAAGAAGATGGCATAGCGCTTCAACGGATAAGAGAAAAGAGTCTGAATAGTACCCTTCTCCAAGTCGCCTCCCAACCCGTAGGCTATGTTTTTGAAAACCAGAATCATGAATATGATGACGGGAAGACCCATCAGCGAACTCACGAGTCCGTAGACTGACTGCTCTTCCGGAACAACACTTATGTTTGCTAAGACAAACGTTCCCAACGCGTATAAGAAGGCAAAGAACTCCAGCAAGGGAAAACGATAATCCTCCTGAAGCGAAGAGGCGAAAATTTCCAGAAAAGGCTTGCCCTTAAACTTTTTATTCGCCATATTATTGCCCTCCGCCTCTAGTAACAACCAGCCTGTAAAGCTCTTCCAGCGAGGCGCTGCCAGACTCAATTCCCAGAACTTTCGCTCCAACCTTCTTTGCAAGTGAAGGAACATCTCCGTAAAGTTTCCTTTCAGCGCCCTCAGCGACCTTCGCCGTTATGCCCCGAGAATCCCTATTCACTTCTTGCACGTATGAGAGGTTTAGTATCACCTGAGCCAAAGTTTCAGGATTATCCGTTGAAATCCTTAAAACACGCGCTGTAAACTTGTCATAAAGTTCAACAAGGTTTCCCGAAGCTAAGACCTTTCCGTAGCTAATTATCGCCACCGCGTCGCAGACTCTGCTCAGTTCCGGAAGAATGTGCGAGGAGAGCAGAAAAGTCACTTTCTCGCTTTTGTGGAGTTCCACCACTAAGTCCAAAAGGTTGCTTCTTGCTTGTGGGTCGAGGTTTGCAGTCATTTCATCTGCCACAAGAAGTTGCGGTCGGTGAACTAGACCGTGGGCGATGCCGAACTTCTGCAACATTCCAGCCGACAATGCCTTGATAGGCCTATCATAAGCTTCCTCAAGGTTGACAAGTTTTAAAACTTCAAGAGCTCTGTCCTCGGGTACTCCGAAAATTCTGCAAACCCGTTTTAAGTAATCTAGAATTTTCTCATGCGCTGGGAAATAGGCTTTTTCATGAACCACGCCGATGAGCGTTCTGATGTCAGGGTTGTCCCATGGGCATTGACCGAAAACTCTCACTTCACCGCTGTCTGGTCTAAGCAATCCTAAAATGATTTTTATGGTGGTCGTCTTTCCAGCACCGTTGGGTCCAATTAGACTCATAATTGAGCTTTCTTCAACCTGTAAATCCAGAGCGTTCAGTGCAGTTACTTTTCCATAGTTCTTCGACAGACCCTTTGCTTCGATCAGTGACTTTGCCATTACACATCAGCACTCACATAGTTGAGGTCTTACTAGACGGGCTAGAGCCGCGTGATCGTTGAAGGGAATGGCGCTTATTGCGTGGCATATTCCTTCTCGAAACATGTTTGGCGGTTCTGGCTATGATGCTCACATGTTTCACCCGTGCTAGTAGTTACTATTCATTATAGTAGCGTGTCTCTTATAAGCGTTACTACCGCTAATAGTAGCAAGTTGCGAAACGCTAAAAAGCTACTACAGACAATAGTAGTTACAAGAAAAAACATGTCCACTGAACACAGATCCAAAATTTCGCAATACAACCTCAGCGGAAAGAAACTGGAAGCCTTCCTAGGTCCGCTAGAAGCCAACGTAATCGAAACCATTTGGAATTCCGAGAACAAGACGCTCACAGTCAGAGAGGTTTATGAAAAGCTCAGGGCAAGAAAGAAAATTGCCTACACAACCGTCATGTCAACTATGAACAGGCTCTATGACAAAGGCTTGCTTGAAAGACGAATCAAAAAAGGAAAAGGTGGCCTGTATTACATTTACTGGCCGAAACTTGAAGAAGAAAACTTCAAGAAATCCGCAGTGCGAGAAGTGGTCAACAGCCTTCTTGAAAACTTCGGAGACATCGTCAAAAGTTGCATAATTGAAGAAACTGCCTCAAGTGAAAAAGAGTCAAAGGCACTAAAAGAGCAACTTGGGAAAAGCACAAAAGAAAAAGAGAAGTGAGCCGATAAATGTCTCCGGCAAACTTGGGTATCATAGCACAATTCTTCCAACCATACTTCTACTTTTCAGTCGTTTTTTCAGCAATAGCATTTATCTGCACCAGACTTCTTCTCAGAGACGACTGCTTTTTGGGGCGAAAAACAAGAAGCATTGTCTACTTAATCCCTATCACGATTCCCATCGTAGTCATGTTGTTTTTTCATCCCGAAACTGTGATGCGGATGATTGAAAGCGGGATTACTGGAGTCCTCGTGAAATTTGATGGTGCCTCGCTTTCAGGTTCTTCGCAAGCCATCTCTCCCAACATTCTTCTGGAACCAGCTGGAGTACCATCAATAACCGGGATACTCTGCCTAGTTGGTCTGACCTTGGCAGCAGCCTACTTTATCGCAATGATAGCTCTAGACGACAGAATAGCCGCAAAAATCTTCCATATCATCACGCTTACGCCAGACGAATATCAACCACTTCAGAGAAAAGTAAATGAAATCTCGCAAAAGCTAGCTATCCGAACACCACAAATAGGAATTATAGAGGACCTGAGGCCAAACGCGTTTGTCACAGGGCATGGCAGAAGAGCAATGCTTGTTTTTTCACTGGGTATTTTGAATATTCTCAATGAAGAAGAACTGGTCGCGGTTGCAGCTCACGAACTAGCTCACATCAAAAATCATGATTCCTTCTTCAAAACAGTATCCTACGCGCTGACCATGGCTTCATTTTACAGCCCCTTTGCTTACTTTACGGTTTCAGCAGTTCAGAAAGAAAGAGAGTTGCTGGCCGATGAAAGCGGCGCTAGACTTTTGAAGCAGCCTATGCTCCTCTCTAAGGCATTGGCAAAGCTATACGCGGCGTTGCGGGCATTCCCAAGAGAGAGTCGCTTAGCTAGTCTCACCTCAAATCTATTACTTGTGTCCCCGATCACTCGGAGACCTGAAATACTTGCAACCCATCCAAGAGTAAGCCAAAGAGTGAGAAATATTGCCCGATTGACGTCAAAGCCTGTTTCAGTTCACCGCAATGTGGCTATCACGCTTGCTTTGTCTTTCCTAATAGTTTTAGGCGGGATCGCAACTAGCTATTCATTGGCAAGCCTTCGAGCATCGCTTGTTCAGAATGCAAGCTTTGCTTCACTGCAACCATCCATTGATGAAAATGCGAGTGTTAGGTTTCTGGAAGGCTTGAATATGTCGTATGTGTATGGGACTCAAAATTTCAGTTCTTGCTACCTTTGGAATAATCTTACTCTATTTGACGTGTCAAATGGAACATACATTTTTGAAAACCAAATCTACTTGTACCTATTTTTCTTAAATGGAACAGCCTAGACTCTGCGAATCTACTTGGTTTGAAGAATAGGCGAGGTCGGACGGAGTAGCTTTACAACTCCATTTAAATCCTTCGCTCTTCGTTGCTTAAAGCAAAATAGGCGATAGTCAGAATTTTCCGAATACATGAATACCTTATTGTGAAATACCTTTGTAGGTCATGGCATCAATTTCTTACATGGGCTAACTGATCAATCGGAGGCTTGTGATAGCTTTAATACGAGTCTCATCTAACAACAGCTGTCAAAAAGAGTGTGAAGTCAACATTATGAAAAATGATGCTACTTCATCTTCTGTAAAAAAGGCATTAGCTTCTCGGATATTTTACGATACTGCTCATGGCAAAAATAAAGAACTAATTCTTCTGAAAGGGTTTCTTCAAAGGCTATGCCTAAAAACATGTGATATTAAAGAAAGCGAAAGACCAGATTTCATCGTTGTTCTTGGAAAATCAAGCAAGCATCTAAAAATAGGTTGCGAGATTACACTTTTCTATAATGAGCAAAATAATAGATGCGGATCATTAACCAGACGTTTTCTGGAGCAATGGCGACGATTTTCCAAAGAATTGATGGCAAAAATGAAGGAAGAAGGAGGGGGGCTTGAACACTTATATGGTTCTGTATTTTTCAAAGTGCCTTCCAACAAAGTTCTAGATAAAATGGATAAAGATCAATTTATCCGAGAGTTAACAAAATTATGCAAAGAGAATTTTCCTAAAAAGGCAATCTCTTTGGGCAAGTTTGATGAAGATAAATATCCGCTATTAAGAAGAACAGTTCAAGAAATTTCCGTCAAGAATATTTATCCAGAAAAAGAAATATTTTGGTGGCCCGCACATCTCCAGGCAGGAAGAGTATCAGATCCTTCCAAATTTCTCGTCAAGATTATTAAAAGAAAGAATAAAACCGCTGCATCGTATAATTGGTCTGGTGCGAGTGAAAAATGGTTAGTGATTGTGGCTGAGGCGTTGGCACTAGCAGACATGGCTATTTTGGATGATGACATAAGCTTTAAGCTCTTTAAACGAAAAAATGAGTCGATGTTTTCGCATGTTTACCTATGGGATAGATTTCAAGACAAAGTCAATGAACTGTTTCCTTCGCACAAAACAATATTCGATTCGAGCGAGAGAGCACTCTATGTTAATAGGTTGCCTAAAACAGTAATGCCTTTCCTAGAATAACAGAAAAAGAATAGATTGCCAAGATAACGCCTGAAACATGTTTTATTTGGTCGGGCGGGCAGGATTTGAACCTGCGACGGTCCGGTTTCTGCCATGTTATGGCATGTACGCTTGGTAGGCTGGGTGACAGCTACCATGGGTAGACGTCTACAGCGTCTCCGCCAGCTAAAGCCTTGTTGTCTAGGCTGGCTCGGAAGCTCTACCAAGCTGAGCTACCGCCCGACTTGAATTGCTAAAATGTGAATATACGATTTATATGTTTCGCGGTTCAGCTATCAAGTGCTTTTCTTTAGCCAGCGTAGCCAAAGTGCACCGAAAATTATTGTCAAGGCTAGAGCAACCCAAAATAGCAGTACTAGCATCTCAGCAGCATTGGAAGCCGTCTCCTCGAACATCCTTGCTCTCCTCATTCGTAACAGGCGTTTCATAGCCTAAAAACCAAGTTTCCACTCTTGAAATGAGTATGCAAAAAACATATTTTCATAAGCGATATATGCCGACGTCTGCAGCAACGGTTTAATAAATATCTGGTGTTATTCAGTTTAGCCCAAAAGGGAGAAAGGAGAGGGCTTCCATCACCTCTTTTTACGGATTGAAAACTGGTTTTTGCGAGAAATTGAATACAAACTAGCTGAGCCGAGAAGCCTTAATTTCCTATTGGCGTTCGCTCTGCATATTCCTTAGCACGTAGTCGCCGAACTCAGAGCATTTAACCAGCCTGCTTCCTTCCACGTTCCTAGCCAAATCATACGTAAGCATCTTCTGCATGATAGTGGATTCCAAACCATTCCTGATCAGCCTTGCCGCCTCGCTCCAGCCTAAATATTCCAGCATCATAACTCCTGTAAGTATCATGGCGCAAGGATTAGCCTCGTCTAAGCCAGCATGCGTAGGCGCAGTGCCATGAGTTGGCTCGAAAACGGCTATGCCGCTTTCGTAGTTGATGTTTGCACTTGGCGACAAGCCAATCCCACCTACCTGTGCTGCACATGCGTCAGAAAGATAGTCGCCATTAAGGTTGGTGGTTGCGATCACATCGTAGTCTTCTGGTCTGAGGAGAACCTGCTGAAACATCGAATCTGCAAGCCTATCCTTCACCGTTATCCTGTCCCCACTCGAGGAAGCGCCTGCGCCGATCAACTCTTCCTCTGTCACAATCTTGTCGGAAAATTCTCCTTTTGCAACTTCGTATCCCCATTCTCTGAAGGCGCCTTCAGTGAACTTCATAATGTTTCCTTTATGAACGAGAGTCACAGATTTTCGATTATTGCTCATAGCATATTTTATGGCAGCCCGAACCAATCTCTGCGAGGCTTTTTTGCTAATCGGCTTGACTCCGATCCCAGAATCTGCGCTTACGTCAATTCCCATTTCACGCTTCAGCAACCCCCTCATTTTATCCGCTTCAGGGGTTCCCATTTTCCACTCAATTCCAGAATATACATCCTCAGTATTCTCTCTGAAAATAACAACATCCAATGCCTCAGGTTTTCTCACTGGCGCTGGCACTCCTCTAATCCATCTGCATGGTCTGACACAAGCGTACAAGTCAAGCTCTCGCCTTATCGCCACGTTGAGGCTTCTGATGCCGCCACCCACAGGCGTTGTTAAGGGTCCTTTCATAGTGGCAACATAACGCTTTATGGCGTCTAGGGTTTCCTGAGGCAACCACTCTCCCACTTCTTTAAAAGCAGTTTCGCCAGCCTTCACTTCAAGCCACAATATCTTGCGCTTCTCACCATAAACCCGCTTCACTGCAGCATCCATAACCTTCAGCGCAGCTTTAGAAACGTCTAAGCCTATGCCGTCCCCTCTTATAATTGGGATTATGGGATTGTTCGGAACAGTTAGAGCAGAGTTTTCAACTGTGATACGTTTGCCAGAGTTTTCAGGTTTCAATAAGCACTCACTCTTTTATTTTTATGCGTTTTTCTTCTTAATATAATTGAACAAGCCGCCTTCCAACAGAATTTTGCGCTGTCTCTCTGTCAAATCACAACTTGTGTCAAACGTGAATCTTTTGGTTAGGTTCTCTACAGTGAACATGTTTCCACCACCAGCCAAAACGTTGCTGACTGATTGAATTCGAAGCTTATCATCTAGGCTTAACCTATCGTAATCTTTCTTAGACGCGAATGCGAGTGGCAATATTCCAAAGTTTATCAAGTTATCCCTATGTATCCTCGCAAAGGATTTCACGATTACTGACTTGACGCCCAAATATCTAGGGCAAAGGGCTGCATGTTCCCTGCTTGAGCCTTGCCCGTAACTTTCGCCTCCAACAACAAAGCCTCCACCCTTTGCTACGGCATTATTGGCGAAGTTCGCGTCAATTCTGCTGAACACGTACTTGGATATTTCAGGAATATTACTCCTTAAAGGTAGGATACTGGCGCCTGCTGGCATGATATGATCTGTGCTTATGTTGTCGCCCAGTTTTATCAGCACTGTTCCCTCTAAGAGGCTGGGCATGGGCGGAAATGGAGGCGGCGGCTTAATATTCAGCCCTCTTATGACTGTGACGCTTTCAGGCTTGCTGGAAGGTTTGACTAGTAAACTGTCATCGGTTTTGAATTTCTTAGGCGGAGGAAGAATGCTTGGCGGCTCACCATGTTTTCTCGGATCAGTTATGGCTCCATACAAAGCTGCAACAGCAGCCACTTCTGGGCTTACGAGATAGACTTCAGCGTTTGTAGTGCCGCTTCTGCCCTCAAAATTCCTGTTAAACGTTCTGAGAGACACGCCGCCTGAAGGCGGAGCCTGTCCCATTCCTATGCATGGTCCGCAAGCACATTCGAGAATTCTTGCTCCTGCCGAGATCAAGTCTGACAAGACGCCATTTTCGGCTATAGTTTTGAGAATTACTCGGGAGCCAGGCGAAACTGTCAAACTAACGTTAGAATTCACGTGTTTACCTTTAAGTATTGCAGCTACTCTCACAATGTCTGAGTATGATGAGTTGGTGCAGCCGCCTATGCATACTTGATCTACCTGTACGCCCTCTATTTCCTTAACGCCTACTACGTTGCCGGGACTGTGAGGCTTTGCAGCAAGCGGTTCAAGACTGGAAACGTCGACTTCAACGACATTTGAGTATGCATTGCCCAGTGATGGCTTGATTTCTGTCCATTCGTTCTCTCTTCCGTAGCTTTTCAAAAACCTTAAGGTTTCCTCATCCGAAGGAAAGATGGATGTCGTTGCGCCTGTTTCAGCACCCATGTTCGCTATGGTTGCTCTTTCTGGAACTGCTAGTTTGTCTGTTCCGTCTCCGGAGTACTCCAGAATTTTGTCTAAACCGCCATTAACGCCAATTGTGCCTATGACGGATAATATGATGTCTTTAGCGGATACCCATGGTGGTTTGTCTCCATGCAGTTTGATGCCGAGGATTTCAGGCATACGCATGTAGTAAGGCTCTCCGCTCATCACAGTTGCCACATCTAACCCGCCGGATCCGATGGCTATCATTCCCATTGCCCCAGCAGTTGGTGTGTGGCTGTCTGAACCTAGCAATGTCCATCCTGGTCTAGCGAATCTTTCTAGGTGCAAGCTGTGGCATATTCCGTTGCCAGCTTTTGAAAGTATGACGCCATACTTTGCTGCTGCTGTTTGCAAATAGTGGTGGTCATCTGCATTGTTGGGTCCTGTTTGGAGAATGTTGTGGTCTATGTAGCTTACTGACAGTTTAGTTTTTGTTTTAGGGATGCCCATAGCTTCGAAAAGCATGTAGACAAGGGTTCCGGTGGCATCTTGGGTTAGCGTTTGATCTATCGTTATTGCGATCTCTTGTCCAGCCTCAACCCTGCCCTCAACGCAATGCACTTGTATTATCCTTTCAGACATTGTTTTCGACAGATTTTTCATGTTCTTTCCCTGTAGTCTATCTCTTAGTTGGACTCGCTTTGTATTCGATAGAGTTTGTGGACGTTATTATAACCTCTTCTGTGATGCGCCGATCTTGTTTAAAATTTCAGTTTCTTCCTGTATTTCTGACTTGTTGGATTTAGAGTTAACGATGGAAGACATTGTAGCTTTTTGGAACTGAATCGCCTGCCATCTTGGGACCTAAACATTTCCAAATAACCATCGACAAATATAAAGTTTTATTTGACAAAAACAAACAGGTGTGCAACAAGATGATACAAAAGTGGGCATTATTCTAATAGAACCTTGAAACAGCAAGTGCTGGATAAGCATCTCAAAAGGCTACAATTCAAGATGGCGAGAATATTTCAGTATTAGGATAGGCACAACAATGAAAGACCGAAATTGGAAAGCGGGCCCGCCGGGAACTGTCCCCTAGAAGGCACGTGTCTTCCAGGTTTGAACCCGGGACCCCCGGGTTTCTCTGCAAGGAGCTTTTTTGCTTAAAAGCCCGGTGCTCTATCCTTACTGAGCTACGGGCCCAATGTTTCAACCCGCTTCTAGAAGATTATCTTTAGGTGTTTTTTAGCGTTTCGATTGTTTTTGTTTCGGAAAAAAAAGTTTAAGGCGAGTATTGCACTTTGAGGAGGACTGTTATGAAGTTTTTGATTTTGTCGTTTGCGCTTAGTATTGTTTGTATTGTTTTTTCGCCTTTTTCTGTGAGCTTGTAGACTCTTTTTCGTTCGTTCCATGTTCCTTCGACTACGCCGTTTCTTTCGAGTGAGTATAGAAGTGAGTAGACGGTGCCGGAGCTTACGAGGAGGTGGAATTTGTTGTGGATGAATGAGATTACGTCGTAGCCGCTTAGGGGTCCGTTTTTGAGTTCGGCGAGGATTATGATGTCCATGAAATTTTTGATTATGCGTTCATGCATTTTTTTCAGGACTTTTCCTTCCAATCTTTCACCGCCGACTATTATCGCCAGAGCGACCATGTTTATTCACGTTTTAACATTCTTAGTTGGATATATATATTTAAATTTTATTCTAATTCCGAATCCGAAGTTGGAACATAATGGAATGAGTCTAAACATTTTCTCTTATTGAGACCTTAATGAGGGCGTTTTTTGCGTAGATGAGGGAAGGCTGTGGTGATGTTGCGGGTTCAGGTTTTTCATTGTTCAATTATACATGAAGGCTTTGCAATGCGTGATTTTTAAACGTAATTTCTCAATTAGCTGGCGAAAGCGGCTGTTCTTAACAGCCTGAGATATATCTGCATGTTAACAAACGTTATTTCTTGGTTTTGCGTCTGAAAAATGGACGGTGTATGAATTGATTTCATGGAAGAACTCTTTTAGGAAATTAAACGAAGAATACAAGATGGCGAATAAAAAGAAGGATGCATTGGACAGTTTGCTGAGTGCTGGGAAAATTTCGGAGTCCACGTTTGAAGTGTTCAACAGGGAAATTGATGAGGCTATTGTTGAGATTGAGAGGCAGCAGGAAGCGTTGGTGGGCAAAATGAATGCTAAGATGCGGGATCTTGAGGAGCAGATTAAGACGATTGAGATGCTTTTTGCAAACTTTGAAATTCAACATGTGGCTGGCGAGGTAGATGATGAGGTTTATGAAAAGGAAATCGCTGTTTTGTCGGTGGGGCTTGAGGCTGCAAAGCAAGAGTTGGAAGCGATTAGAGACGCGGTAAATCGGCTTACAACTGACACGCAAATTCCGACTGCGGACGTGGAGAAGGAGATAGAAGCGGAGCCACCTGAGGATTCCTCGCCGAAGGCGGAAACTGAGGAAGAAGCTGTTGAGGCGACAGAGGAATTGTCTACGACTAACGTAGAGTTTGTGGAAGTCAGCGAAGCGTGTTCCTCTCAGACTCAACCGGAAGAAGCATTGCAGAGCAGCGAGGAATCGAACTCTTCTGAAGAGACAACCGCCTGCGTGGAAAACCAATAAGTCTTGGCTGAAAAAAGGCAGTTGCCTTCTCTTTTTTCTATTCTAGTGTGTCCGGCGTCATAAGCGATTCGTATTTTGTTCTCGGTGGCTAGACCCCTCCCTTATAAATAGGTTCAACTCTCGGCTTATCTATAGTGAGAATTTCAGAAACTAGAGAGAAGGCATTTATCTAGGAATGTTAAAGTTTCGCAGTTATGGACCTGTTGCCAGTGCTTTCGACGTTTCTGCTGATACTCGTAGCGGAGTTGGGAGACAAAACGCAGCTTGCTGTTATTTCTTTATCTTGTCGGTACAAGGGATCGCATGTGTTTGCTGGGGCGATGCTTGCATTTCTCGCGGTTGACGGCGTCAGCCTTCTTGTCGGCGGGCCTTTGTTGGCGTTGCTTCCGGTAAGGGTTGTTTTGATTGTTACTGGAATTATCTTTATTCTTTTTGGCATTATACCGTTGTTGAGGAAGGAGACAGATGTGAAGCTTAAGAAACGCAGCAGTGTGCCTATGTTTGCTTCTTTCTCGTTAGTGGCGATGATGGAGCTTGGAGATAAAACTCAGCTTGCTTCTATAGCCTTAGCTGCTGAAACGTCTCCGGTTCTGGTGTTACTTGGCATTGTTATGGCGTTTGCTTTGCTCACTGGAGTTGGCGTTGTATTGGGAGCGAAACTTGTTTCGCGTCTTCCGATGAAATGGTTGAGAATAGGAACCTCAACATTATTCATTATTATAGGTGCTTTCTCAATACTGAATGCTACATGGGCATAAACACTGTAGCCCTGTGGAGAGACCCTTACTAGTCGCAGCTTTGTACATAAACAAGCATAAACAACTGTTTTAGATTCTTGTGGGGAGCTCGCTTTCAATAACAGTTTTCGAAAATGCGATAGAAGCCCTTTACAGAAGAGACTATGACCAAGCAGAAAAATCTATCGAGAGAAACAAAGAAGTGTTAGCGATCGAAAAAGAAGCGGTTTCAGCCTCTCAAAGCATGAGCGCTGTTGAAGCTGCAAATCTCAGACTGATCATAGAAAGCGTCAGGAGAACCGCAGAATACGGTTCTGACATTGCAGAAATCGTCCTCAACCTAACCGTAGAATCCACAATAAGTCAACAGTTCAAAAGAAAATAGACGTTAAGGCTTTCACACTGCGTGCGTTCTTTTATGAATTTCAGTTTTCGCTCTTTCAGCCTTAGAGGTGTGTGAAGTACCAAGGTTCTGTGGTCTTGATCTCGCGATCCCTATGTTTTTGCTCTTTCTTATGCTCCATCTTGTCATCACCAATTACAGAGATAGCACACCAGTTAATCTGTAATTTCCAAATAATCTATAGACAACTCACTATTCTATATAGAACAAGCTAACTGACATAAAGCGGAATTTTCTAGGTTTGTTCTTGTGATCTATATTGCTTGACCCTTTTCAAACACGTACCCAAACAAAATGGCAAGGAAGATTACTCGATGTGTTTCCTTATTCTTTCTGCAACCGCATTCAGCTTCTCTGTGCTTGCCTCTCGGGATTCTTCAAATCTGTGCAGTTTCTGTCCCGTGTACATTGGGATTACATGAACGTGCATGTGGAAAATTATTTGTCCTGCTGCTGGTTCGTTGCGCTGAATTATGCTTATTCCTTCGGCACCCACGGCTTTTTTTACAGCCAACGCGACTCTTTTGACGATGGTGAATAGATAGGCAACTTCGTCGTCTGGAGTGTCGTAGATGGTTGCATAATGCTTCTTGGGTATGACAAGAGTGTGCCCATCGGTTATGGGTCTACTATCCAAGAAAGCGATCACCTTCTCGTCTTCGTAGACAAAACTAGCAGGCTTCTCCTTCGCAGCTATTTTGCAGAAAACACAAGACTCATCACGCATAGCAACCATCTTAACTAGTTAACACCTCAATGCGATGGTTTTTAGGCTTTATGCAACAGTTTATATGGTGCCTCCTCTGTTATTCATGGAAAAGCACACATTGGTGT
>DATBWI010000083.1:0-7468 GCA_036514855.1 Bathyarchaeia archaeon
GTGTCCGGAACAAGCTATTACGATGAAGAAATTGACAAACGAGCAAATCATGACTCTCGCGTTTGCCACTTTGAAGAGGTAGATGAGCATGGACAATAGTGAACCTAAAATATTGTGTTACATGTGCAACTGGACTTTTTGCCAAGAAGAGACATCTGTTCCATCCAACGTAAACGTTGTGCGTGTAACATGCATTGGAAGGATAGACCCCGTCATAGTTTTGGACACTTTCGCCAATGGCGCTGACGGAGTTATGTTGATCGGCTGTAAACCGCCAAACTGTCACTTTGTTAAGGGAAATCTTCAAGCGGAGCGTGGTGTGGAGATACTCAATAAGCTCTTGTCTTTGAGTGATCTTGAATCTGAACGTTTGAAGCTTTTGTGGTCTTCACCATCGGAAAACAGTAGCCTCAGTTGTTATGTGAAAGAATTCTCTGAAGAAATAAGGAACTTAGGCATATCGCCCGTAAACAGCGAACAGCCAGAATCAACAGTCATGTTGAATCTTATGGCAGCGAAAAATGCGGCGTCTAACTTCCGATTGAGAGTTCTTCTTGGAAGAGAAGAAGAGCTAACTGAAGCCTTGAATGTGTACGGCGAAAAGATTCCGCAAGAGGAATTCAACGGTTTGCTAGATGAAATTGTTGAAGTCGAATTCGTCAGGCACAAAATTCGCTTACTCACATGGATCAAGCCGCTTCCTGTTAAAGTCTTAGCAGAGGAAGTGGAAATGAAGCCTTCGGACGTGCTTAGGCATATTGTGAACATGCGTAGAAGAAACATGATCGCTTTGGATCACATTGAGGGGCAAACGCCGTTTTACAGGGCATTGGAGGTTGAGTAAATGGCAAGCGAAAAAGTAGGAGCAGTTCTCGTAGTCGGCGGAGGAGTCGCGGGAATTCAGGCAGCATTAGACCTAGCTGATTCGGGATTCAGAGTCTACTTAATCGACAAAGGAGCAAGCATCGGCGGAGTAATGGCTCAGCTTGACAAGACATTTCCGACAAACGACTGTTCAATGTGTATTCTGTCACCGAAGCTTGTGGCAACGGGAAGACATCCTAACATCACAATATTGACTAACGCAGAGATAACTGGTTTGGATGGTGAAGCGGGCAATTTCGAAGTGAAACTTCGAAGGAAGAGTCGTTACATAATCGAAGAAAACTGCAACGGTTGCGGGTTTTGTGCACAAAAATGTCCAATCGAAGCCATAGACGTTTATAACGAAGGATTAAGCAACAAGGGCGCAATCTACGTGGAATATCCGCAGGCTGTTCCATTGAAGTACATGATTGACCGCGAAAAATGCATCGGATGCGGGACGTGCTACGAAATCTGCAAGGCGAAGGCAGTGGAATATGACCAGAAAGACAGTGAAGTCACATTGAAAATAGGCTCCATAGTACTGGCGCCGGGATTCGAGTGCTTTGATGCAAAGCTCAAAAGTGAATATGGTTATGGGCGTTATCCAAACGTTGTGACAAGCATAGAATTTGAACGCATCTTAAGCGCTTCAGGTCCTTATGGCGGGCTTGTTTTGAGGACTTCGGATGGCGAAATTCCGAAGAAAATAGCTTTTATTCAATGTGTAGGCTCGAGAGATGTGCAACTTGGCAACAATTATTGTTCTGCAGCATGTTGCATGTACGGCATGAAAGAAGCAGTAATAGCCAAGGAGCACATGCCAACAGATTTGAATGAAACGATTTTTTACATGGATTTGCGTGCTTACGGGAAAGAGTTTGACGATTACCACAGACGCGCCAGAGAGGAGTATGGCATAAGATTCGTGCGATCACGAGTTGCTGGCGTGACTGAAGACCCGTTAACAGGGAACTTGACTTTGCATTATGTTGAGGATGAGACGCCGAAAACTGAAGAATTTGACATGGTCGTCTTATCAATCGGTATGACGCCGCCGAAAAACGCTGAAAACTTGGCGAAAAGCCTCGGGATCAAGCTTAACAAGTATGGGTTCTGTGAAACACGCACATTTTCGCCGCTGGAAACAACGAAACCCGGCATATTTGTTTGCGGCGCGTTTAGCGCTCCTAAGGATATTCCTGAAAGCGTTGCTCAAGCGAGCGGTGCAGCTGCGAAAGCGATGAACATAATTGCTTCTGAGAGAGGAAAGCTTGTAACGGTTAGGGAACATCCAGCAGAGAGGGATGTAAGTCAAGAAGAGCCGCGCATAGGCGTTTTCGTATGCCACTGCGGAATTAACATTGGCGGAGTGGTTAACGTTCCGGAAGTAGTGGAATACGCCAAAACCTTACCCAACGTAGCCTATGCAGAAGCTAACCTATACACCTGTTCGCAGGACACGCAGAAACTCATCAGAGAAAAAATCCAACAACACAAACTCAACAGGGTAATCGTAGCCTCATGCACTCCGAGGACTCACGAGCCACTGTTCAAAGAAACTGTTCAAGAGGCGGGCTTAAACCCGTACCTGTTCGAAATGACCAACATTCGAGACCAATGCAGTTGGGTGCACATGCACGAGCCGAAAGAAGCTACAGAAAAAGCCAAAGCCCTAGTCCGCTCGATAGTTGCGAAAGCCAAACTTCTAAAGCCATTGAAAAAGCCTGAGATACAGGTTACTCCAGTGGGGTTGGTTATCGGCGGAGGCGTTTCAGGAATGACTGCAGCCATAGAATTGGCGGATCAGGGATTTGAGGTGCATCTTGTCGAAAAAGAGAACGAGTTAGGCGGACACCTGCGCAAAATCTACTATCTTCTAGACGAAGATGAGGACCCGCAGCAAAAACTGAAAAGCCTAGTAGAGCAAGTGGAAGGAAACCCCAAAATACACGTTTACTTGGATTCTGAAGTGACGGGCATCAGCGGTTTTGTCGGCAACTTTAAGGCTAAAATTAAGCCGCGCATAGGCGAGGAGAAAGAGGTTGAGCATGGAATAGTGATTGTTGCGACTGGCGCAACCGAGTACAAGCCCACTGAGTATCTCTACGGCAAAGATTCGAGAATAATGACGCAACACGAATTGGAAGAAAAGATTGCCGATGGAAATTTTACGGCTAAGAATGTGGTTATGATTCAATGCGTCGGATCGAGAAACGAGGAGCGTCCGAACTGTTCAAGAATGTGTTGCGGTCAAGCCATCAAAAACGCATTGAAAATCAAGAAACTGTCTCCTGAAACTGAAATTTATGTTCTGTACAAAGATATGCGCGCCTATGGGTTCATGGAAGATCATTACCGTGAAGCTGCCACAGAAGGAATCCTATTCATAAACTATGAGGATGATAGAAAACCAAAAGTTGAGAATGAGAACAGAAAACTCCAAGTAACCTTCTGGGAGCCAGTTGTAAAAGAAGAAATTGTAATCGAGCCTGATGCTTTAGTTTTGAGTGCAGCGATGATTCCTAACCCAGACAACAAGCGCGTAGCAGAAATGTTGAAGGTGCCTTTAACGAAAGACGGCTTCTTCTTGGAAGCTCACATGAAGCTTAGACCAGTTGACTTCGCAACAGAAGGCGTGTTTTTCTGTGGAATGGCACACTCGCCCAAATACATTGAAGAAAGCATCGCACAAGCATGTGCAGCTGCTTCAAGAGCGACAACCATACTTTCGAAACCGACGCTTGGAATGGAAGGAATCGTGGCAAACGTGAACGAAGATTTATGTAGCGGATGTAGAATTTGTGAGCATTTATGCCCGTATGGTGCAGTCGAAATGAAGGATAAGGAAGGTAAGCTGGCTGCGCATGTTATCGAAGCCCTATGCAAGGGATGTGGTGCCTGCGGCACGGCTTGTCCAACCAAAGCCATCATAATGGGTCATTTCACCACCGAAGAGATACTTGCACAGGTTAAAGCTGCATTAATGGAGGAGGCATTAGCATGACAGAAAAAAACGGTTTTGAACCCAAAATCATCGGTTTCCTGTGTAATTGGTGTTCTTATGCAGGCGCAGACTTGGCTGGAGTGAGCAGAATCCAATATCCTCCAAACATAAGGATCGTACGCGTAATGTGCAGTGGGAGAATAGATCCAATGTTCATTCTAGAGGCTTTCAAAGACGGCGCAGACGGCGTTCTAATTGCTGGCTGCCACTTGCCTTCAGACTGCCATTACATCAGCGGCAACTTCAAAGCGTTAAGAAGGATTTCTCTTCTGAAAAGAGTCCTGAAGGATTTCGGAATTGAGCCGGAGCGTGTTCGGCTGGAATGGATTTCGGCGAGTGAAGGCGACAAGTTTGCGGCTGTTGTGAAGGATATGGTTGAAGAGATAAAGAAGCTTGGACCTAATCCGCTTAAGAATGGGGAGGTAAACGCCTGATGGCGGCTAAAGAACCTGTAAAAGCTTCGGAAATCGATCCGAAGTTCAAGTATGAGATTTCCAAGATTCATGGCGGAGAAAAACTGATGCGGTGCTTCCAGTGTGGAACATGCACGTCTGACTGTCCAGTTGCAAAGTTCAGCGAAACGTACAGACCCAGACAGATTATTCGTATGGCACAGTTAGGTCTGAAAGACAGAGTATTGAATAGTGATACCTTATGGCTTTGTGCTGCATGCTTTACTTGTACTGACCGCTGTCCGCAAGATGTTGAAGTGGCCAGCGTCATACGTGTTTTAAGAAATCTGGCTGCCGAAAAAGGGGTTGTGCCACAAGTTTTCAAGGAGCAGGCT
This sequence comes from Bathyarchaeia archaeon, assembly GCA_036514855.1. Lineage (GTDB taxonomy): Archaea > Thermoproteota > Bathyarchaeia > Bathyarchaeales > Bathycorpusculaceae > DATBWI01. The sequence goes on from DATBWI010000083.1 coordinate 4,659, forward strand.
GCAAGCATTCTTGAGTCTGGTTATGCTTACCGGATTCCAGAGTTGAGAATAAAGAAGCGCGAGTCGCTGGGGTTGCCGCCATTACCGAAAGGTAATGCTGAGAGCATTCGCAAGTCACTGGAAGGAGTTGGCTTCTTGAAGCACATGGAAAAACGGAGTGAGCAATAATGGCAAATAACAAGTATCTACTCTTTCTCGGTTGCGCAATCCCATATCGAGTTGTAGCCTACGAAATATCGGCTAGAAAAGTTCTGCAAAAGCTCGGTGTTGAACTTGTTGAGATGCCCGAATTCAATTGTTGCGGTCTGCCGCTTGATCCAGTCAGCCACGAAACAATGCTAATACTTGCGGCTAGAAACTTGGCATTGGCTGAACAGAAAGGCTTAGACATTATCACGCTTTGTCCCGGATGTGGAGGCACTCTTAAAAAAGTCGCCAAGATGCTGAAAGAGGATAAGGCATTGTGCGAAGAGGTTAACAGTCATTTGAAAGCGTCTGGGCTTGAATTCAAAGGTACAGTTGAAGTTAAGCATATTATGCAGGTGCTTATGGAAGATGTTGGCTTGGAAAGGCTAAAGGATGCTGTTGTCAAGCCGTTAACGATGCTGAAAGTTGCGGAACATAATGGTTGCCACATTTTGAGACCTAAAGGATTCATTGCATTTGAGGATCCTGAAGACCCTAAAACGCTTAAGACGTTGATTGAGGCGACAGGCGCAACATGTCTAGATTATATGGATGAAACCGAATGTTGCGGTGCGCCAAGCGTCGGCGTTAGCGACAAGGTTGCATTGCAACTCGCTAGAGACAAACTGAACCACATCAAAATGGTTGACGCAGAGGCTATGATTACTATTTGCCCGTCTTGCCACATAATGTATGATACGAATGAGTTGCGCATCGAGAAAATGTTTAATGAGGCTTATGGAATTCCCGTGTTGCATTATCCGCAATTGCTAGGTTTGGCAATTGGAATAGCGCCGGAGGAACTTGCTTTCAGCGAACTTAGAGTTGACACTTCCAGAATTTTAAAACAGGTTACGGAGAGCGAAAAATAATGGCAACAAACAAATTGAAAATAGCCTTTTATTGGGCTGCAAGCTGCGGTGGATGCGAAATCGCAGTGTTAGACATAAACGAGAAAATCCTTGATGTGATACAGATTGCAGATGTTGTTTTCTGGCCAGTTGCGATGGACTTCAAATACAAAGACGTTGAAAACATGCCTGACAAGCACATAGACGTGTGCTTCTTCAACGGGGGAATTCGAAACTCGGAGCAAGAGCACTTGGCGAAACTTTTGAGACAGAAATCAAAGATGCTTATAGCCTATGGAGCGTGCGCGCACCTCGGCGGCGTTCCAGGACTGGCGAATTTGGCGAACAAGAAAGAAATTTTCGAGAAAGTCTACAGTAGCACTTTCTCCACTGCAAACTCTGAGAACATAACGCCTAAAACGCTAGTGCATGTAAAAGAAGGAGAAGTGGACATTCCAGAATTCTATGACACTGTCAAGACTCTGGATCAAGTGGTGGATGTTGACTATTACGTTCCAGGCTGTCCGCCAGCAGTAGAACGCACACTGTTTGCCGTAGAGGCAATAGCGAAAGGCGAACTGCCGCCTAAAGGTTCGGTTCTTGCGCCATTAAAATCTGTTTGCGACGAATGCCCACGGAAAAAAGAAAACAAAAGAATTTCAAAACTGTACCGAGTTTATGAGAAGACGCCTGAGCCAGAGAAATGTTTGCTTGAGCAGGGAATACTCTGCATGGGTCCAGCAACACGAGGCGGATGCGGCGCCAGATGCTTGAAGGCTGACATGCCTTGCACCGGATGCGGGGGGCCTTGTCCCAACTCGCCTGAGCAGGGCGCTGCAATGATTAGCGCTTTAGCCTCTATTTTGGGCTTGGAAGACGAGCAAAAATATTCTGAGGAAGAGGTTGAAAAGTTGATAAGCCAAGTCAAAGATCCTGTTGGAACTTTTTACATGTACGCATTGCCAGCATCCATCTTGAGGCGAAAGGTGATGAAAGAATGAAGAAAATACTTATCGACCCAATCACAAGGCTTGAGGGCCACGGAAAAGTCGCAATATTCCTGAACGACGCTGGCGAAGTGGAAAACGCTTATCTGCAGGTACCTGAGCTTAGAGGCTTCGAACGATTCTGTATAGGGCGAAAAGCTGAAGACATGCCACTATTGACCAGCAGAATCTGCGGCGTCTGCCCTGTAGCGCATCATTTTGCCGGCACGAAGGCTTTGGATGCAGCGTTCAATGTTGAGCCGCCTTCTGCTGCGAAGAAGCTTAGAGAGCTGATGAACTGCGGCTACTTCATTTACGATCACACGTTGCATTTCTACTATTTGGGCGGACCAGACTTTGTGGTTGGGCCAGATGCTCCGCCGGAAAAGCGAAACGTTTTAGGCGTTATCGAGAAGGCTGGGTTAGATGTTGGCAGAGAAGTCATAAAGCATAGGGCTTATGGACAAAGGATAACTGAAATTATCGGCGGAAAAGCAACGCATCCCGTTTGCGGGTTGCCGGGTGGAATGTCCAAAGCTCTAGGCGAGGCGGAGCGTCAGGAAATTGAGAAAATGGCTGCTTCGTCTGTGGAGTTTGCAAAGTTCACGCTGAAACTCTTTCACGACCTTGTTTTAGGCAACAGCAAATACGTTGACCTGATCAAAAGCGACGCTTACACGTTGAAGACTTACTATATGGGTTTGGTTGACGAGAACAACAAGGTTAACTTTTACGATGGCAAAGTCAGAGTTGTTGACCCATCTGGCAACGAATTCCTCAAGTTCGC
>DATBWI010000084.1:0-60828 GCA_036514855.1 Bathyarchaeia archaeon
ACGTTAAAGTTGTGAAAGTCTCTACCTGCCGCGCCCATTATAATAACCCTTGTCCTACGCATAACATTTCCCTTGTCAAAACCCCGAAACGAAGGGAGTTCAATAATACCTAAATCATTCCATATAAACCTTCAGCATGTCTGTATTTAGAGATTCCTAGTAATCCTTGGTTTTAACAAGACGGGAACGTCTGGAACATGCCACGGAAGCGATTTTTTGGAACGGAAATGAACTTGCAAAAAATATCAAAGTATTAAGTGCGTCCGTAGCGGGCAGGGTGGGATTCACACTCCGAAACATTTGGCGAATTCAGTGTTTGTGATGTTTCATAGGGCCCTCATGCTGAAGACATTGGTTGATGGCAATCTCCCACTCAGTCATCCTCTTTCGGTAGTGCTCCTCTGAAAAGAAATCAACGTGACGATTCCCATCCTCTGATAGGGCGGTTATAGCGTATGTCACATGTGCCTTGGTGTGGTTCGCTCCATCTGGGTCGCAGCTTATTTCAATCACCGTGACTTTGATGAAGGGTGTTACTGCAGTGTAGGCGATCTTGCAGTTCTCTTTGTCGAGTTCCGTGATTATCCATACTGTATCTGGGCCTTCCTTGTTTTTCGTCGTAAACACAGTGCCTTTACTAATCGTTGATGCCGGAAAGATCATGGTTGGATTCCATTCATCAGACCATTTCTTTTCTCCAATTGGTTCAAACAGTTCCAAAACGGCTTTGGGCCGATCGTTGAGACGCAACACGTGACTTCGGACGGCATGCTTAGCCATGAAGCGGTTCATTGAGGCGCTCACCTCCTTGTCTTTGGCTTTTTCTCTTTAAGCGGCAAGTGCAAGGTAGCAGAAGTCTTGCTTGTAGTTCTTCGAGATGTACAGTTGCGGATCGTATGCTCTGCTGAATACGCGTATGCATTCTATATACGTGTATGATATGCATATACGTAACTGATAAATCTACGTGTATATAAACATAATTGAATTATGTCAAAAAGAGACGTTCATGACGTTATTGTGGCGGCATTTGCGAACCCAACGAAACTTGCGATAATCACAGTTCTCTCCAAACACGAAGAGTTGACTGTAACTCAACTGTCCAAGTACCTAGGAGTTTCTAGACCAAATCTGTACCTGACAGTTAAAGAAATGGTTAAAGATGGACTGCTTCAGAAGCCAAGGGTAAGAGTGAGGCACAACTTTCTAGAGAAGTTCTACCGCTTGAACAAGCAAGCCATCAGAGAAATCGACCCTGCCGAGCAGCAGAAAAGACTGTATTCTTCAACCCCGGAGAATCAGACAGCCGTCATCAAGTCAATGCTGGAATCAATGAGTCTCTTCTTCAAGCTTCACGCAGAGGAGGTAACTAGGGCAGATGAAACGACGCTGAACCGAATTGCAAAGGCGGTTAGAGCGAACCAAGTCATGATACATTACTCGCTCGTCTCTGCAGACACTTACAGCGAGGCCCTAGGCAAGATAAGGGAAATCATCAAGAAAACCGGGGAAAAGAGTGGAGAAAAAGGTGAACTGAATAACACTCTGATAATTCTAGGTATACCAACAATCGGCAAATCCTAATAATTAGCCATGGCAGACACTTTGATCTTCGCATAATGACAGCATTTAAATCATCAGGCATGTCCAATTTCAGCATCAATCTGTTGTTGGTTCGTTTCTGCAGCAGCAAGACTTCATTTCGTCAATGTCGTAGAATGTTCTTATAAACGAGTCCAGGTGAGATTCCAAGGTTTTTTGTCCTTTTTTTGTTAGTGTGTAACGTTTGTTCTCGTCTATTGAAAGGATTCCCATTTCTTTTAGGTGTTTTAGAACTGGGTATATGGTGCCGGGGCTCGGTTTTTTTCCTTTCCTCTTTTCCAGCTCTAAGGCAATTTCTCCTCCTGTCATGCTTTTTTTGCTTACGAGCCATAGTATGAGGAATGATAGGAATCCTTTAGAGCAGTAATGGATCATACGTATTCATGTCGGATTATCGATATTAAAGTTTTTGGAGCAGTGTATCGGTTATCCGATACGTTTATATGTTTATGTCGGATATCAGATATCGTAAAACCAATATCCTGCCCCGGAGGTGAAAACATGTACCATTGTCATGGAGAAGAAAACACGTGTTGCACTGACCACCCAAGAATGTTCCTAACAAAAGAAGAAAAAATCAAAAAACTAAGCGAATACAAGGAATGGCTAGATAACGAAAGCAAAGGCGTAGCTGAGACTATCGCAAAATTGAAGGAAAGCTAGTTAAAGCGCATACTGGTTTCCTCTGCTCCCTTTTTTCTAATTAACGTGCAAAATCTATTCTAAGAGCTGTGAAACTGCTTTTCCTATGAAATCTATCTGTTCAGCCGTCACGCCCGGATGGACTGGCAACGAAAACACTTGTTTCGCGGCTTTTTCCGTTTCTGGAAGTTTACGTTTTCCAAACTTGCGATAGTACGGCATAAGGTGAATCGGGTTTCTGTAGCACACGAACGCCTCTATATCATTACGTTTCAAGTCCTCAACAAGTTTATCTCTTGCCTCTTCCTTCGTCTTCTCAAGCCTAACCGTGTACAAATACCAGCTATGCTCACGATCCGCTGGCACTTTTGGCAACCGTAGCCTCTTGGCTTTTGTAAGCTTCTGCGATAATCTTTTCGCGTTTTGACGGCGTTTCGCCACGAAACCGGGCAGTTTTTTCAACTGTGCCAATCCGATTGCCGCTGATATTTCTGGCATGTGATAGTTATGCCCAAGAATTGTAGATTCATACTTCACTTTTTCTCCATGGCTTCTGATGACGCGTGCTGTTTCGGCGATTTCGTCGTTGTTTGTTGTGATCATGCCGCCTTCACCTGTGGTCATGTTTTTACTTCCGTAGAAGCTCCAGCACGCCGCGTCAGAGAAGGTTCCCGGAGGCTTACGCTTGTAAGTTGCGCCGTGGGCTTGAGCTGCATCTTCAATGATTAAGAGTCCATGCTTTTCAGCGATTTCTTTTATGGGTTGGATGTCTGCTGATAAGCCGTAGAGGTCAACGGGCATTATGGCTTTGGTTTTTTTGGTTATGGCTTTTTCAACTTTTGCGGGGTTTATGGTGTATGTTTCTGGTTCTATGTCTACAAAGACTGGTTTTGCGCCGAGGAAAACGATGACTTCTGCTGTTGCCACAAACGTGAAGCTTGGAAGAATTATCTCGTCGCCCCGTTTGATCCCTGCCGCTGCGAGCGCGGAGTGTAAGGCGCCTGTTCCGCTGTTCGTGGCTATCGCATGTTTTGCCTTTACGAAGTTTGCGAATTCTTTTTCGAACTTTGTGACTGTTGGGCCTGCGCCAAGTCCATGTGTTAGTATGCCGCTCTTGAGAACTTTTGTTACAGCGTCTATTTCTTCTTCTCCAACTTGCGGAGTGTTAATATGAATCATCGTATCGCCTTCTGGCTAGTATGCTCCTCATGCTAATAACTTCTATGTTTAACAGGAACTTAATAGAAATGTCCTTTTTGGAAAAAATAAGAAAAATGAGGTAGCGGATGTTGCTACTGAATCAGGCGAGTCTATTGGATTTTTTTGAGTTCGTCGTTAAGCCAAGGATAGAGCTTTTTAAGCCCTTTCATTGCTTCGTTAACTTTTTCCTGTGGATACTCGTATGGAGGCAGTTTGCCCGTTCTGTAGTCGTCGTAAGCTTGCATGTCAAAGTAGCCATGTCCGCACAGCAGAAACAGTAGGGTTTTCTCTTCGCCTGTCTCTTTGCACTTCAAAGCCTCATCAACTGTAGCCTTTATCGCATGGGAAGGTTCAGGAGCAGGAATTATGCCTTCCGTACAGGCAAATAACGTGGCTGCTTTGAAGACTTCAAGCTGGTTGTAAGCTCTCGTCTTTACGATTCCCTCTTTGCTGAGCAGTGAGAGTGTTGGAGCCTTTCCATGATAACGGAGACCACCTGCATGGATTGGTGGCGGTATGAACATGTGACCGAGCGTGTACATTTTCACCAGTGGAATTATGCGTGCTGTGTCTCCATGGTCGTATGTGTAGTATCCTTTAGTTATCGATGGGCACGCTGTAGGTTCTACAGCTATGAATTCTGGGTCTTTTGGAGCTTTTCCTGAAACCATCTCGTAATAGTATGGCCAGAAAAGTCCTGAAAAGCTGCTTCCTCCGCCTATACATCCTATGATCTTGTCTGGGTACTCATCAACCTGTGCCATTTGCTTCTGGGTTTCTAAGCCGATGACGGTTTGGTGTAAGAGAACATGGTTGACGACGCTTCCAATAGTGTACCTCGCTTCTTCATTATGAGTGAGTGCGTCTTCAACAGCTTCACTTATGGCTATTCCGAGGCTTCCAGGACTGTTCGTGTCTTCCTCAAGGAATTTTTGTCCGCTCTTTGTTTTGTTGCTTGGGCTTGCGTAGACTTCGGCTCCCCATGTTTCCATCATAACTCGTCTGTAGGGCTTTTGATTATAGCTTGCTCTCACCATGTAAACTGTTGGCTTTAGCCCAAACAACATGCACGCGAAGGACAGTGCAGAGCCCCATTGACCTGCGCCTGTCTCTGTTGTCAGCCTTTTCATACCATCTTTCTGGGCGTAATAGGCTTGAGCAACAGCAGTATTTGGTTTGTGGCTTCCCGGTGGGCTTACGCCCTCGTATTTGTAGTAGATTTTTGCCGGGGTTTTCAAAGCTTTTTCAAAGTTTGTTGCTCTGTATAGCGGTGTTGGTCTCCACATTCGATATATGTCTCGCACTTCTTCCGGTATGTCTATCCAACGGTCTTCACTGTATTCTTGTTTGAGGCATTCGCTTGGAAACAGGATAGGCGGTAGCTTTACAGGCTGTTTTGTTTGTGGGTCTATCATTGAGGGCAGTGGTTTTGGAAGGTCTGGCAAAATGTTGTACCATTGTTTCGGTATTTCTTCCTCGTCTAAAAGTATTTTTCTGAGTGTCATTTCGATCTCCTATGTTCTTTTTTATACTTTTATGATCAGTAACGGTTTATATCTGCAAAAACTTATACTTTATTGAACAAAACTGTACATGAAGGAAAAGGCGCATGTGGAGCAATATTAAACGGTATTTAGAAAGGTATCCTGAACGGCTCAAAGTAGCCCGTGTCCTCGTTGAGAATGGTTTGAGCGTTAGAAACGGGAAAATCTACCTTAACGAAATCGAGATCCCACCTGTACGTGTTGGTCGCGTTGCTGGAGTTGATAGGCGAACAGTAAACGAGACTTTAAGCGCCATCAAAGCTAATCGTGAGCTTAGAACTATTTTTGAGAGTCTGAGGTCTGCTGGGCACTCGTTAAAGGAAATTGCAAAGCATTTGAATTTGGGGGTTGTTGAAATAACGCCTGTTGATGCAAAGATTCCGGGCATTCTTGCGAATTCTGCCATGATTCTGGCGAGAAGTGGTTTGAGTATTCGGCAGGCGATAGTTGATGATCCGGAATTGTCACCGGAGCCTAAGCTGTCGTTGATTGTTGAGAAAAAGATTCCCGGAGAGTTGATTTCAGAATTTTTGAAGGTAAATGGTGTGGATAAGGTTTCCGTGTACTAGGCGTTAAATGTTCAGGTTGTCGAAGTACGTTATTATCCAGTGTTCTCCGCGCGCTTCTATGTACATGGACACGTTTTGTGTTGGCACTGTTGCCATTAATTCGTTCCATTGAAGTGTGGCGAGGTCTTCTGGTGTGGCTTCCACCCATGGATATGTTTCGTTGTCCAAGCGTAGAACTATGTGGGTAGTTCCTTCTTGGACGTAATCATATTTCCCCAAGACTGTGGCGTTTAGCTGAAGATAGGTTACCGCTCCGAAGAGCTTCATGAAGTCCAGTCGTGTCTCGCGCACTAACTGTTCGCTTGTCAAGCCTTCACCGTTCATTGTTATAGTTATTCTGCTAGCTTCTGCGGCGTCCACTATCGCGAAACCCGCGAGGTATATGGTTTCATCGGCTTCCCCAGTGCCTTCGCGCCAGTAGATTGGCACATACCATGCAAGCCTGTAATTGTTTGGCGAGGTTTCAACCGGATAGAGTAATGGCATTTCTGCGTCGTAGATGCCTGTGGCTGGTTTGGGAAGTCTTCCTTCAACAAGATCCTCAGCTGTCATTCCTGATATGTAGTTGGCTTGCGTGAGGTCGTAGAAGAATATCCCGTTTCGCGTGGCCTTGAACACGCCGGACAGTGTTCTTTGATTTCCCACAGGATTGACGCAGATTAATGCTACGATGTCGTTTGTTTCAGGGTCTACTATGTAGCGTGTGTCCTCGGTCATTTCAAATCGTTCGCGGCTTGGGGGAATTATCCACAGAAAACCGCCTGCCCAATAGTCAAAGCCTTGTCCTCTGCGAAGGTTTCCCATTTCGTCAGTCATTTCTTCCAGCCAGTTTTCGTCGTAGATTTGAGTAATCCAGTAGGGAACGTCTGACAGGTTGTTTGCCTGTTGATACGGGTTGCCTTGCGAATCATAAACCATAGGTGTCTCGTATCTTCTAACTAGGTCGAAGCCTAAATTGTAACGTGTCACGACGTATACGGTTTCATTTGTTGTGAGGTCCCATGTTACGTAGGCGACGCCGTAGCTTTTTTCCATGTCTCCTATATAGGAGCGGAACTGGATATTGTGATCCCACCAGAGGCCCTCTCCGACAGCAAATTCGTTGTTTAGTATTGTTGGGGTTGCAGTTGGGTCTGTTGCGTCTACTATTACAAATCCTTTGACGTAGTTTTCTGCTATCACGTTCGTTGAGCCTATTACAGCTATCCAGCCAAGCTTTCCATTCGAAGTTTTTGTGATGTGGCAACCCAAAACCTGCGTGTTGCTTCCAAATTCAGACATGTGCCTTCGCGCGATCGATATTGCAAGTTCGTCTGTGACGAGGCGCACCATATTATCTGGAATTGTCGTGTTGAAAGGCAACCCTGCGCTTGGCACTATGTAACTATTGAAGTAGGCAGCGTTTGTAACTCTTTGAATTTGCCCGAAGCCTACCATCATGAAAGCTGCGATAAAAAAGAGAATGAAAACTGCAGCAATGACTTTTCCTCGCGTTCTAGCCGATATTCTCCATGGAAAACGCGAGTAAGGATAATAGCGCGTTGTCGAATCTTCAAAGTTTACGCGTCTCAACGAAAACGCTGATTCGATGAGGGCTGCAAATAGCCTTAGAAAAACTAGCAGGTATACAAACACGCTTAGCGGTGTGCCGAAATGCTGAATTATTAGGAACAGAAGCAAGCCGATCAAAAGAGTGATTATGCGTGAAGGTTTTTTCCAGCCAGTTTTCTTGGGAGGTATAGGCAAGTACCACAGGAAAGCCCAAACTGGAAGAAACAGAAAGAGATTCATTTTTCACCAGACCCATATATTTACGAATCAGATATTTAAGGGAAGTTTTTCCTATTGCCGTTGAACAATTCTGTTAAGAAAACTTTTCTTAAAAGCTGAAGATTCACGATTAAGGTGGGCTTGAAATTCTCATCAACTTGTGTTCAAGAACCTATTTTCATTGTAATTCTTTAGAAAAACTTATATTGTTAGGCTGTTTGTCTTGTTGACGCATTAAAGGAGTTGTTTGAATTTGTCGTCATCTGCATTAGCTGGTGGTGTACCAGTTTTAATATTAAAAGAGGGGTCAAGCCGCTCGAGGGGAAAAGAAGCACAACACACAAACATACAAGCGGCAAAGATAGTTGCCGAAACCGTGAAAAGCGCTCTAGGCCCGAAGGGCATGGATAAAATGCTTGTAGACAGCTTCGGCGACGTAACAATAACCAGTGACGGACGCACAATCTTGGACGAAATGGACATTCAACATCCAGCAGCCAAAATGATGGTTGAAGTTGCAAAAACTCAGGACAACGAAGCTGGCGATGGAACAACAACAGCCGTAATTTTGGCAGGAGAATTGCTGAGCAAGGCTGAAGAATTGATCGAGAAAAACGTTCATCCAACCATAATAATTGATGGATACAAGAAAGCCGCGGAAAAAGCGTTAAGCTCATTGGAGAAAATCGCCATACAAACTGGCGCGGGCGCTGACGAATATGTGAAGAAGACTGCAATGACTTCGATGGCGAGCAAGCTTGTAGCCGAGCACAGAGAGTATCTAGCCGAGTTGGCGGTCAAAGCAATTCTTGAAGTGGCAGAGAAGGAAGACGGAACGTATAAGGTTGACATAGACGATGTTAAAGTGGAAAAGAAACCTGGCGAATCCATCCGCGAAACGAAACTCATTCAAGGCATAGTCTTAGACAAGGAAGTTGCGCATTCTGGGATGCCTAAGCGTGTGGAAAAAGCCAAAATAGCCCTGCTAGACGCCGCTTTGGAGATTGAGAAAACCGAGTTTGACGCGAAGATTAACATTGAAAGTCCAGAGCAGATGGAAGCGTTCCTCAAGCAAGAAGAAGACATGCTGAGAGGCATGACTGAAAAAATAGTGGGCTCTGGAGCTAATGTTGTTTTGTGCGAGAAAGGCATTGACGATATGGCTCAGCACTTCTTATCTAGGAAGGAAATACTTGTAGTTAGGCGGATTAAGAAGTCAGACATGGAGAAACTTGCCAAAGCCACTGACGGAAAAATAGTGACAAGTTTGGACGCCTTAACTTCAGCGGATTTAGGGTATGCTGCGCTAGTAGAAGAACGCAAAATAGGAAATGATAAAATGACGTTTGTAGAAGGATGTAAGCACCCACGTTCAGTCACTATTCTCATAAGAGGGGGAACCCAGCGCATAGTAGACGAGGCTGAGAGGTCGTTGCATGACGCCTTATTCGTAGTCAAGGATGTGGTTGAGGAACCAAAGGTGGTAGCGGGAGGCGGTGCCCCAGAGCTTGAAGTTTCGAAGATTCTTAGGAAATACGCGGACACTCTTCCAGGAAGAGAACAGCTCGCCGTAAGGAGTTACGCAGAAGCGCTTGAGGTTGTTCCGTTGACACTGACTGAAAATGCTGGTTTAGACCCAATCGACATACTTTCTGAATTAAGGACTAGACACGAGAAAGGCGAGACATGGGCGGGAATAGAGGTAAACTCTGGAGTAGTCAAAAACATGTCCGATGCGGGAGTATTCGAGCCGCTTTCCGTTAAAAAACAAATAATCAAGTCAGCAACCGAAGCTGCCACAATGATTCTAAAGATCGACGACGTTATCGCTGCCGGGAAAATGAGAGCTCCCCCAATGCCCCCAGGAGGCGGTGGAATGCCTCCAGGGTATCCAGGTGCTGGGGAGTATTAGAGTACGTCAGAAACAGAAAGCAAAGTTACGATAGGTCCTCCAAAGATTACTCGTTTCGAAAAAGCGAGGATAGTGGGAGCTAGGGCACTTCAAATATCCATGGGAGCTCCGATACTCGTAGACGTTTCTGAAGGGTTTACAAGCCCAATAGACATAGCGCTGAAAGAACTTGAAGCAGGCATTTTGCCAATAACTATCCGGCGAACATTGCCTGACGAAACGTTCCAAGATATTCCATTGAAATGGCTCATAAAACAAGTCTGAAAATTCTAAAGCCCTTTTAGTTTTTCTTTTGCCTTTTCAAGTGTTCTTTGGATTCGTGTCCAGTGTGCGCCTTGCCAGTAGATTTGTCCGCATTTTGAACATTTCCAGAAACTGTCATAATGGGTGAGCGTGTTTTTCTCAACTTTTTTTTCTGCTTCAGGCTTCGGTATCGGTTTTACTCTTGCGTTGCATTTTGGGCATCTGGAAGTGCGCATGTTTATCTCTAATTCTATGTCAAATCTCTTCGCCATTTCTGCAAGTCTGTCCTCTTCCGTCTGCCCGCTTAGATAAAAGGCGTCAACGCCTTTCGCTGTTGCTTGTTGGTAAAGCTCCAGATCCTTTGTGAGCAGGATGCGGCGTGTCTTTTTGGCGGTTTTGATTAGTTCGCTGTCTTCCATTGCATTCGAGTATTTCACGTCATGTCCAAGCATTCGAAGCCATCTGGTCAATTTGCCAAGCATTCCATCAGCAATAAACTTCAACTTTTGGCTCTCCGAATCACTTGTCCGCTTCCAGCTTCTGCGACAATTTCGCCGTCATCCATGATTAATTCGCCATTAACAAACGTTTTAACGGGTTTTCCTTTCACTTGCCATCCGTCAAACGGGGAAAACTTTGCCTTTGAATAAAAATTCGCAGCGTCTATTTTGCATCTTCTTTTTAAGTCTACAACTATCAAGTCAGCATTGTTTCCTTCCTTCAATGAGCCTCTTCCTTTCAAGTTGAAAATTTCCGCTGGTTTTTCCGCCATCAGCCTAGCCACATCGCCTATTGAAAGCATTCCACGATTAACCATCGTTAACATAAGCGGTAGCATAGTTTCTAAGCCGGATATTCCAACCTTAACATCCCAAACACTCTTCGCTTTCTTCTCTTCCAAAGTGTGAGGCGCATGATCCGAGCCTATGGTGTCAACCCAACCAGTCTGAATGCCCTTCCAAAGTGCTTCTGCATGACTGTTCGCCCGCAGAGGAGGCATTGTTAAAGCCAAACTTCCTTTCTTTTTGAGGTCTTCGTCTGACAATAGTAGATGATGCGGCGTGACCTCGCATGTTGTTTTCATTTCAGACTTTTTTCCATCAACTATTGCTTTTAGACCTTTTTCTGTGCTTATGTGACAAAAATGAATGTGCACATTCGTTTGCTTGACTATTTTCAGCAGACGCTCAACAGCATTGGCTTCAACGTTTTCTGAATGTGCTTCAAGAAAGGCGTCGACATCATTACGGTTAGCATGTTTAAGCCTTTCTTCAGCTTTCTTAAGGAGTGTTTTGTCTTCTGCGTGAACGGCAACCGGAACACCAAACTCGCCAGCAGCCTTGAATGCTTTAAGCAAAGCTTCGTCGTCGTCAATGTTTAAACCGCCAATCTGTTCAGCCATGAAAAGCTTGAAGGCTACGGAGCCTTCTGCAGTTATTGCCTGCATTTCTTTCAGGTTTTCTGGAAATGCCGAGTAAAAGCCGACGTTGACAAGGATTTTTGTTTCAGCAAGTCGCATCCTGTTTTTGATAGTGTCAGCGCTCATGGTTAAGGGGTTGTTGTTGGGCATGTCCAAGACGGTTGTTACGCCGCCAGCGGCAGCGGCTGCTGTTCCGCTATTGAAATCTTCTTTGTACGTTTTTCCTTCGTCGCGAAGATGCACGTGAGCATCGATTAAACCTGGCAAGACTAACAGATTTTCTAGGCTAGTTTCCTTTTCCGCTTTAGGCATGTTTGCTTCTTTGCCTATTTTATGGATTTTCCCGTTATTGACGGCGATGCTGCAAGCTACTATTTTCTTGTCCATGTAAGCCTTGGCGTGATTTAGGACTAGGTCAACAGTCAAGTTTGCCGCTCTCAAATTTTCCTAAATAATGTAGAATAGGGTAAAGCGTAAAAAGCTATTCTATTACTCTACCATGTATCTAAATGATTGAATTCATGTTGGGGTCAAAAGCCAGAGATCACGTACTCTAAGACTCTGTTACTACCTATCATTCATTATGCACAATTCAAATGTTGCGTTAGGTTATTGTTTTGGGAGTTTTGCCAGGATGCACACTCTATATTAGCGCGCTCCCAAATTGATTGTGTTTAAGATAACCTTGGTTCACAAAGGGCTTAATCCCGAAACCACATTTACTAATCAAGTTTTCTTCTAGGATTAGATATCATAGTTTATGTCTTAAGAAACTATTCAGAGTGGAACAGCAATATCTTCTTTTTCTTTCCCTTGAACGTAACGTCAAAATTATCGAGAATACCTCTTCCCATCAAAGGTTCCACTATCTCAATTTCCTTTTTTTCTTCCTCGAAGAATTTCTCCGGGTCTATGACACTTGCAATGACTTTTTGCTCATTTCCATCTATTTCGCATGTTACTTCATATAGATCTGCATTTATAATGTGCCCATCAGCAACGGAGACTGGAATTGGTTCTTTGTTGACCTTCTTCCCCAGTGTTAAACCTTCTTTTTCTACGTATGACTTACAGAAGTGAATGCAGGAAGTGCAACCTGTGTCAGCAAGAGCGACTATCCTTTTTCTAGATGTGTCTGAGCCAACGGTTACTTCTAGAAAAGGGAAATATTGGTTCGTTTCTTTGTAATAAGTATATTCTTTCTCGTGGAAAGGAATGTGGGCGTTTTTCTTTTTCGCCTCTTCAGACTCTATAGACATAACTATACCCTATCCTTCGAAAATCAAACTGATCCTTTCCAGTTTTTTCCTTAGCATTGTTATAAGCCTCGAGAATAGTGTCGCCAATACCAACAACTTCCAGTGAATCTGCATCTATTGCCACAATCTTTCCGAAATACTTCGTCTCGAGTTCTTTCTTATTTAGTTCAACCACAAAATCAGCTTTAGTAAGCTTTCTCTTCCCTCCAGCCCTTTTCTCCAAATATTGGACTCTCTTTTTTAAGGCATCTATTTCTTCATAGATGTCACGTCCTGACCTTTGCACTATTAGTTCCTTGAAGATTTCGTTTAAAGAGGAAGAAGCGAGGATGAGGCGACTAGTCATTTCATCTTTAAGAATTCCCCACTTCTTCATCTTCTCTCGCAGATAATCCTCTGAATAATCTTGTTCGTTTTCTTCTGTATATGTGTAGGCCATTTATCTTCATAACTCCATTTCAATCAGTTTCTTGACAATTTGAATGGGGTGATCCAGCTCGCTAATCTCCCTTTCTATAAGATTAAATGGCAATTTATCCTTATAAACCGTATGAGAACCACAGATTTCAAGAGTCTGCCCCCCCGAGGTGAGAGATGACACGTAGAAATCTTTTTCACCCACCTTATATTCAAAGGCTACGGATATGGGCTGAATTGTCTGTCGAAGGAGATCACCAATTTTCGCAATTTTGTTTTCGCCAACTATTTTCTTTGCCAAATCGTAGGTTTTGGTAGAGCGAACTGTAATTGATGAAGTGACTACCGCCCCCACAGCCTTTTCGCTAAGGATTGTGTTCATGTAACTAACAATCTTGTTTCCTATTTCATTTATATCTGCTTTATTCTTGTCTGGGTCATTAATTACTGCGCGAAAAGACATTCTCTTTGCAAGAGTGATAATAAGCATGAAGTTGTCGGAATCAAAGAGGATTTGTTTTATTCTTTTTCTTAATTTGATTTTAGCTGTAAACGCTTCTCTGTTTTCTTGTATAAAGGAATTGAATTTAGTAAATATCGAGTCCCTTTCCTCAGTTTTCAGAGCGCTCGGAAATCTAATATTGCATTCGTATACAGTAGTTTGCGTTTCTTTTTGCTCGGACAAGGTAGTCCACTATAATTGAGTTTCTTCTACTTTAATATATTACTTTGTTTTACTCTTTATGAATTCGTGATCTTGTTTTATAGGTTGTGGCATAGCTGCAATATCTGTAATTCTCGCAATAGGTTTCGCGGCTTGCAAATAGCGCAGTAATGGGGGTCATCTAGGACATATAAATGTGCCACGTCAGATCATGTTTCATTTTGCTTTGAAGCTATGAAGAACATACAGACTTAGCTAATACAAGTCTATTCTATTATTTTGAAGAAGTCTCTTTCAGTTATTATGCCCACGAGTTTTTGGTTTTTGACAACTGGCACTGCTCCTACGTTTTTCTCTCGCATTATCTTCGCTGCTTGCCCAACATCTGCTTCCGGCTCAATTGTTACTACTTGCCTTGTTGCTATTTCAAGCGCCGGTGTATTCAAGACCTGTATGATAGTTCCTGACCTCAAGTGCGCGAATACTTCTCCTGAACCAAAGAATCGAATGATGTCCATGATTGTCATTATAGCCACGAGTTTTCCGTCAGAGACTATTGGCAGTCTCCTGAACCCTTCTGCTATCATTGTTTTTTCTGCTTCAAATATAGTTGTTTTGGGTAATGCGGTGACTATCTTTTCTGACATGAGTTGCGCCACTTTAACGCCGCTTATTCTGTCGGCAAACATGCCTGCAATGTCTCTCTCTGTTATTATTGCTCTCACGTGATTATCATTGTCGATCACTGGCAAACCGCCGAGGTTTTTCTCCTTCATGGTTTCTATTGCTTCGTTTACCTTTGCTGAAGTATTTACTGAAACCACTTTCTTGGTCATTATGAGCCTTATCGGCTCGTTTATTGCTTTGAAAAAGTTGCCGCCGAATTTCTGCTGAATGATCTCAAATTTTTCTCCGCCGCCTAGGTAGTCGATGATGTCTGTGGCTGTTATGATCCCTTCCAGCGTTTTGCTTCCGGGACTGGCGATCGGAACGCGCCGGAATCCTTTCTTAACCATTATCTGGACTGCGTCATAAATCGGCGTTGTAGAAGCCATAGTTACGACTGGACTTTTGGCAACTTGCAGTATTTCTCCTTCCCGTTTCTTTGACGGATGCGTCTTCAGAGAAAGTGGACCACCATCTTTTAATGTTCTCCTAAAAGTTTCTCTGCTCACCTTACTTTCCTCCTCACTCAAAGATGAGTCGGGCAATATCTTCTCTGTCAACTATGCCGAGTAGCTTGCCGTCTTCATCGACCACTGGGACTCTTCCAATATCCTTCGAAACCATTATTTTTGCCACTCTGATCGCCTTTATTGAGGGTTCCACGGTCACTATTCCAGTTCTCATTATTGAAGAAACCTTTGAAGGCGCCATAAATCGTCCTTTCTTAGCCTCGAAAGTTGGCAGAGTTGTTCCTTTTTCAAGAAGGTCTCTCTCTGTTACGATGCCGATCAGCTTGTCTTTTTTCACAACGGGCAGTCCGGCTAAAGATTTGGTCTGCATTAAGCGCCAAATGTTGTCAACTTCATCTTCCGGAGAACAGGTCACAACATTTTTGGACATCAGTTCAGAAACGTTTTTCGAGAATTTTTCTGGGCTTGTCTTGATTGTTGCTGCAATGAAGTTTTCCAGTCCTAGAACTCCCACGCAGGCTTTCTCTTGAACAGAGTTCACCACGGGAATTTGCCATTCATCCAGCTTAATCATCTTTCTAACTGTTTCATTTACATCGTCATCCGCTAACGCCGTTATCTTCGGGTCTGCCATTATGCCCTTAACCCTTATCGGCGAGATAGAAGATGATATGATCATCACGGTTCGGCGTGAAACTGTGCCCAAAAGTTTTCGGTGTTCACCGACAACGGGAAGAATCCTTAAAGCCAAGTCACGTATTGTTGCGCGGGCTTTTGTCGCTAGTTCATCTTCATAAATGAACGCGTGCTTTTCATCCATGATTTCTTTAACACGCAAGCAATCGCCTCTATTCTTCCTCTTCTTCCTTCAGTTCGATTCTGCAGTCTTCGCAGAGGAATTGTCCCTCAGCTTCTTTGAGGTCGTCGGACCATCCTCCGCATCGGTCGCAGTATCCGGTAAGAGGTGAGGGTTCTTCCTCAGCTTCTTCAGCCCTGTTTTCTCCCTCTATGAGGGCGCGTTCCTGAATGGTTTCTATTAGTTCGGGCATGACGGCTAAGATGTCTTTGCTTGAGAGCAATCCAACAAGCTGACTTCTGTATATGACTCCCAACCGCCTAACGTCCAGTCTACTCATCCTTCTTGCTGCGTCGCTTATTGTTGCTTCAGGCTCTATCGTGATCAGAGGCGTGGTCATAACCTCTTTTGCTGTGATGGAGTCGGGTTTTAGGTTTTTGGCTAGAACCCTTGCGACCAAGTCTCGTTCTGTGATGATTCCGAGAGGTTTGCCTTCTTTGCTTGTCACTATCACGCAGCCTAAGCCTTGTTTGTCCATGAGATCGGCAGCGCGGTTTGCTGTGGCATTTTCTTCGATAGTCACAACTGGACTGCTCATAACGTCTTTAACTAGCATTTTAGACCTTAATCCGATGTCAGCCATCAGTATCAGCCAACTTTCATACATATTCTAATATTCTTGACTTTCACTCAACTCAAAACAAGTATCCTCCATTTAAAACTTGCCGTGTTCCGACCTGACGTTAACTAGTTGAGCAAAGTTTCATGTCCCTCTATAAAAAATGAAACCTTACCGCCAAAAATCATTTAGGTACTACTCTATTCAGCCCACCAAGTTTTGGCAATAATATCCTTTCCTTGGCGGTTTTATATCATGTCCAAAGGCTTTAATCCGGCTGGTTCACATATTAAGACAGAGAGATGAGGTTTATGTCTGAAAAAAAAGAGGAACATTTGTTGAAGGAGCTATGTAGAGAGGATGCAGGATTATATGATGTTCTCGGAAGTTACCTGTATCTAGACCCTAGAGGGGCCATATCACAAAAGGATCTCGAGACCCTTATCGAGGAAGCAGAGAAAAGTATCAAGGATGAAAATTGCCGAGAAACAAGGCAGAAATGTATGCGGGCAGTGGATAAGGCCATTTTCGAGGCCACTCAAAATCCAGAAGAAAAGAGTAGATACATTAAGGTTATCCAAGACCTCGCGTCGAAGACTGTAAAGGTGACAGAGAAAGAGAAAGAGATCGCAGAGAAGGAAGGATCCGCTAATTATGCCTCTTCCCTTGAAGGAAGCATTAAAAAATGTAAAGTTTTGAGTGAAAGAATTGAAGATGTTATAAGAATAGCTTCTCTCTTTTACAACGAGAGATTAGAAGAGCTGGGAGCAAGTGACAGGCGAGAAGAGAGAAGAGAAGAGAGAAGAGGCGTTGTATTGAAAGAGGAAAGGGAAGAGAGAGAAGCAAAGTATAGTCGAGAAGCGAGAAGAAAAAAGATGGGAAGAGGCGAAAGAAGAGAAGCTGAGAAAGAAGACAAAGAAGAAGACAAGAAAGAAGAAACGAGAGGAGAAGCAAGAAGAAAAGAAGGCAAAGAAACTGAAAAAGAAGAGGACAGAGTGGAAGAGAAAGAAAGAGAGAAACGAGAAGCGAAAAGAAAAGAACTCAAATAAGACGCGCCAATATTCCAGAACACGAGCCCCGACAACAGAATCGCATTCCCGTTCTACCTCAAAAACGGTTACGTGCCAGAGGGTATCTTCTCCGACTTCTACGGTGACGGAAAGGACATCCTAGTGCTCGGCAAATTTATAAGCCGGTCAAACTGAACAGTCGCCCTGCCGGATGCAGTTGGATAAAACTTTACCCCTCATGCCAGTATTCAGGCAGGCTAACCGTTAGTCATCACACAAGGGTGAAATTTTATCTTTCCCCTGATTTTTGTTTCTTACTTTGTAACGGAGCAGGGTGTCCGCATTTCCAGTCTATCGGGCGGCCTAGACTGTCATGTTTTTCCTGTACTTTAGGAACTCTGCATCCACAGAACGCGCACCAGTAATCACAGTTGAAATCTATGTATCCTCCTGATGGGGGAAAGTTTTTTCCCAAAACTTAAAAAAGTGAGCGTCCGCTAAATCTTGGTTAAGATGGATTGAATGGAAAAGGAGACTAGGGAGGCTCAAACTAGATTCTTCGAGGACTTGGAAAACGCAGCGCGTGAAAAACTTATGACACTGCCAAAAGACGTGACATTTTTGTTTTTTCAAAAACTTTCAGAATTAATGATTAGCGGCGAACGTGAGAGGTCTTGGCAATTGTTCTTTGACTGGCTTGCTAACAAAAAGGCTGCAGAAGACATAGTCTCGGAACTTGAAACTCAAGACGAGTAAGCGTCTGCTTTCCAAAACCCAACACGCGCGCTTAATGGAATAAAGAGCATGAATATAACCTGTGCTTGAAGCGAAAGAAAGCCGAAAAAGAGTCTTTCGCCAAAATAGTCCTTATCCTCAGAAAGTTGCTTGTTGGTGGGGGTGAAGACAAACTCGAAGCGTGGAACTTTTGTTGAGGGGCCAGTCATGATGTATGGCTTGTTCGTGCGTCTATCTGTCTTTGGCAACCCATGTTCTTACACATTCTTCGACAGCCTTTGAGAGGTCGCCTTTCTTGCCGCCAAATCTTTCGATGGTTTTGAATCTGAGCTTCTTTTCCAGTTCATCTGGGATCTCCACGCAAATTCGCCCCATTTTAATTACCAACCTGTTTTTGTATATGCTTCAATTTATGTGCGCGATTCGCACGTGTCAACTGTTCTTCCAATAAGCAAATTGCCATATGCCAAGTATTGCTCTTGTTTCTGTTGTCATTGTACATCCATCCTTTTTGCTTATCCTTATAGTGTATTGTGTGCATACTCGCTTATAAGTGTATCGGCTTAATTCTTTAAGCGCTTAAGTCTCCATCTGGAGACATGCAATCTTATTTCCGCGAACAGCAAAAGAAAGAGCGTGCGCTTTTCTCGATCTTCTCTATGGTTTATCTTCGCCGTGTTTTAGCTTTGAGTTTTGCGATCAATCGCTTCAGAAGTTGCCGCCTGCACGAGCAAATTTGAACTTTCTATCTGATTCCTCGATTGAGCGATCTCGATCGATCGACGCTTGCTTGATATAGTTGTGTTCGCTCAGGTAGGCGATCACGATTGATCTGACTATTTCTGCATCTTCTGTTCCAAAACCTTTCAATGATCGGATAATCTTCATCTGGTCTTCATCGAAAGTCACATTAACTAGTTTGTGCGAGTTTGCGCTTCGATCAATCACATTTGTCATCTATTCTTTCATCTCCGTGCTTTTTCATGTATTCTTTGATGGCTTTGGCCGTTTCCTCGCTTACTCTCCAGCTGGTCCGTGCTTCTGAATAACAAAGAGGAGCCATTGTTTCCAGTGTCTTCCTCTATGTTTACGCTGGTCTTCTTTTTCGGCACGTCTGTTATGTTTACCGTTGTACGTTTATAAGTTTGTTCTTCGCGCGCTAAGTAATTTGGTAGGCTCATGACGTTCTTCATTCATTCGAAAATCTCTGCATAGGCTTTCAAAATGTGCGTCGTCGCGCGCTAAAGACCACCTGCACATGGCAAAGGTTATCCATCATCGATGCTGGTATTTCTCGGCATCGAACTCCTTTGCGAGCTCCTCCATTAGCTTTCTCGCCTTAGGGGTTAGCTTCTCAGGAACTCGGACATTTATGTGAACGAGTTCATCTCCACGGCCCTGGTTGCTTTTTATTCCTTCACCTTTCAGTCGAAGTATCGTGCTGCACTGTGTTCCAGGAGGCACTTGGACTCTCCTCTCACTCGCTAGCGTCGGAACTTTTATCTCGGCCCCCAGAGTAGCTTGGGTGAAATTGATGTTAGCCTCGTATATGAGGTCCATCCCTCTCCTAGCTAAGTATGGGTGGGGCTTGATCCTTATAATCACGTAGAAGTCTCCTGAGGGACCACCGTAAGGACCATCTTCACCCTGTCCTCGAAGGACTAAGTGGTCGCCATTGTCTATGCCAGGTGGCACCTTGACTTGGAGTCTAACCCTTATTTCTTCAAGCCCATTACCCCTGCATGCTCTGCAAGTCTTCTCAGCTATCTCTCCTCTGCCATTGCAGCGGTCGCAAGAAACGATCACCTGTCCAAATCCTGAGACAGCTTCATACTCGATTGTTCCCGTACCCTTGCACTTGGGGCAAGTAACCAAGTGACTACCGGGCTCGACCCCTGAGCCACTACATCTACTACATCTCTTTAGCCTAGGCAGAGTAACCTCCAACTCAGTGCCGAAAGCCGCCTGCTCCAACGTGATCTCCATCTGGGCCTCTAAGTCCCGACCGCGAGGGGTCTCGGGTTGATCCTGCTGAAAGGTGAAACCTCCGCCGAAGATTCGATTTAAGAGATCCTCAGCATTAAAGCCGAACTCTGAAAAGACATCTTGGAATGTTCTACGGTTGAATATGTCCTCCTGCCTATATTGCCTCTTAATACCTTCGAAGCCCTGGGCATCATACTGCCGCCTCTTCTCGGGGTCAGAAAGAACGGCGTACGCCTCTGATACTTCCTTGAACCTCTCTTCAGCGTCAGGTCTTTTGTTCCTGTCAGGGTGATATTTGAAGGCGAGTTTGCGGAATGCGCGCTTGATCTCATCCTGGGACGCATCCTGATTGACTCCAAGTACATCGTAGTAGTCCAGTTTGCTAGCCAAGCTAAACAATCACCTGTACCTTTCAGAACACATGATAAGAGAAAAATCGTTATTTCTTATTATCGTCCACAACTTTGTATTCTGCTTCGACGGTTTTCTTTTCTTGCTGCTCTCCTTCAGGCGACGGAGCTTCTTGGCTTTGTTGTTTCTGGTTTCTTTGTGATGCCGCCTTTTGGTAGACTGTCGCGCCTGCCTCTTGAACCACCCTTTTCAGCTCATCCACCTTCGCGGTGATCTCAGCTAGGCCTCCGGTCTTTTGTGCATCTTTCAGCGCTTGAAGGGCTTCCTGTATCTTCGTCTTTTGCTCTTGGGTGAGCTTGTCTCCGATCTCGCTAAACGTCTTCTCGGTTGTGTAGATGAGGGAGTCGGCAGTGTTTCGCATCTCAGCCTCTTCTCTAGTGCGCTTGTCTTGTTCGGCGAATTGTTCCGCCTCTTTCACCATCCGATTCTTCTCTGTTTGGCTAAGCTTGGTTGAAGCTGCTATTTTGATTCCCATCTGTTTGTCCGTGCCCAAGTCCTTCGCTGAAACATTCAGAACACCGTCCGCGTTGATGTCGAATGTCACCTCGACCTGTGGGACGCCTCGAGGTGCAGGTGGAATGCCTGTGAGGTCAAATTGACCCAGACTGATGTTGTCCTTGGCCATGGTGCGTTCTCCTTGGAGTACGTGTATAGTGACGGCTGTTTGAGAATCGGCGGCCGTCGTGAAGATCTGGCTTTGCTTAACGGGTATTGTTGTGTTCCGTTCGATGACCTTGGTAAATACGTTTCCTAGAGTTTCTACCCCGAGAGAAAGAGGTGTTACGTCGAGAAGCACTATGTCTGAGATCTCCCCTGTAAGGACTGCTCCTTGGACAGCTGCGCCTATGGCAACGCATTCCATCGGGTCGATACCTCTCTCAGGCTTCTTGCCTATTACGTCCTCGATAAATTGTTGAACAAGCGGCATCTTCGTTTGTCCACCTATGAGGACTATCTTGTCGATTTGCACAGGGGTCAGCTTTGCGTCTGATAAGGTTTTCAGGATAGGCTCCCTAATACGCTCCACTATCGGTCTAGTCAGTTGCTCAAGTCTAGCTCTCGTCAAAATCGTGTGAAGATTCTTTGGACCTGTAGCGTCAGTGGCAATATAGGGAAGGTTTATTTCTGTGGTTATCAGGTTTGAAAGCTCTATCTTAGCTTGTTCGGCCGCTTCCTTCAAGCGAGCCATAGCTTTCATGTCTCCCCTGAGATCGATTCCAGTCTCGCGTTTGAACTCTGAGATGATGTAATCCATGACCGCTTGGTCCAGGTCCGTTCCACCTGTTTTTGTGTCTCCGCTGGTTGCTAGAACCTCGAAGACGCCTCCGCCGAAGTCCATCACTGTGGTGTCGTTTGTGCCGCCGCCGAAACTGAAAACCAGGATTTTCAGTTCCTGGCCAGTCTTGTCTAGACCATAAGCGAGTGCTGCTGCCGTTGGCTCGTTAACGATTCTTGTCACTTTAAGTCCTGCAATCTCGCCAGCATCTATCGTGGCCTGACGTTGATTATCATTGAAATGTGCTGGTACAGTTATTACTGCCTTGGTGATTTTCTCACCGAGATAGGTTTCAGAGTCACGCAGAATCTTCTGCAGAATAAAAGCCGAGATCTGTTGAGGCGAGTACTCCTTACTGAATATTTTGACTTTGTAGCTTGTCCCCATGTGGCGCTTGATTTCGCGTATGGTGCCCTCGGGGTTGGTAATTGCCTGTCTTCTTGCGGGCTCTCCAACAAGCAGTTGTCCGTCCTTACTAAAAGCGACAACGGAGGGAAACATTTTTCCCGCCACTGTTGGTCCTTCGGCGCTCGGAATTATGGTTGGTTTTCCTCCTATTACAACGGCCGCGGCAGAATTCGTTGTGCCTAGGTCGATTCCCAATATTCTTTCCCTTTTTTCGCTACTCATTTTTCATTCACCTTTTGAACTTTGATCGGGGTCGGATTACATGCTACTTTTACCATGCTGGGTTTAAGCACTTTGCCGTTTAAGATGTAACCCTTTTTAACCTCCTCTATTACTGTCCCGTCAGGCTGGTTGTGTGTCTCAACTTCCAGCATAGCTTCATGTACGCGAGGGTCGAAAGGTTTTCCGACGGCTTCTATGGTGCATACTCCCTCACAACTGAGCATTTTCCAGAGCTTTCTCTTCACCATCTCCACCCCTTCTAGGAGGCTGCCCTTCTCAGTTTTTCTCGCTTCTTCTAGAGCAAGATCAAGCTCTTCGGCAAGGGGTAGTAGTTGCAAGATGAGCTTCTCCTTTTCCATGGTTACTCCTTGATCGATACGCCTTTGCATATGTTTCTGCAGGTTTTCAAGGTCAGCTTTGGCATATTTGAGTTGATTGAGGTAGGTCTCCTCCAGCTTGGTCTTTTCCTTGAGCGAAGCCTCGAGTTCTGTCACCTTTTTGGCGCAGTTGTCTTCTTCTTCGCCGTCGGCTTCCCTTTTATCAGGCTTAGGATACATGTTTGGCCTCTTCGGACTCCGCCTTTGATATATTTCTGGTCTGCATGCTTAAAAAGTCTAGCGTGCTTCAAGTTCAAACGCCGGCGCGCAATCTAGAGTGATTTTCGTGTCTCCACAGTTCACAAAATATCCGAAACAGGCAATCAATTTTAAGGATTTACCCAATAAGGGTCTTTGATAAAGAAAGACAACGATCCGGAAATGTAGCGCTTATTCGTAATGTCAATACCAAGTAACGACCTGTCAGACTGCTATAGTTTTTCTTTGCCTTCTCACTTGCTACGATAAAACTTTACCCCCAAACCCAAACTGATAAACAACGTAGGTATGAGGGTCACATATACATTGTTTTGAAGCTTATTCATTTGCCAGACCCGTATACCATTGCCTTGATTAACTCCCGTTTATGTTTGCAGAGTTCGTCCAATTCAAAACGTTTTCCGATTGAACTACGACCAAACTTGCGCGCGCCCTACACAATATTAAACTTATTCATGCCAGAGGCAAAAGACTCATCAAACATGCGAGTTTAGGCAACCGTGAAAAGGAGGTTCTTTACACACACATCGTTCACGATAACTCTTACGACATAAGAACCAGGCTGCAATTTACCTAGATTTAATGTTCCCAAACCTACAGGCATGGCAAGCTCTTTTTCCACACCAGTGAACAATCCATGATTCCCCATGTCGTCAACGTATGCTAGGAGGGTCACGGTGTTTGTCGCATTCACGAGCACAATCACGTCATCATTAGACGAAAAACTTTCGGTAGCGTTCTCAAATCCGCTCCAACCATCAGTGACCAGACCCATGTTAGAAAAATATTGCGCAAAAACTGTTTGATTAGCGGTAAGACCTGACGGAGGATTACGCGCGGTGCCTGGTCCCGTCTTCCAGTTTTGACCAGTGGGATTGGGGGATAAGTAATTTGGATACAAAAAGATCAAAGCAACTACAACAACGACTATGATCAAGATGGGAATCAATATTTTGGCTTTCATCGCAACCATCCCCCACGTATCGAGTCTGCCTATATATTAACTTCCGCATAGTGCGCGTGGGGTTTTAGGATTAAAATTTATTAGCATTAATCGCACAATTACAAACGTGAAGTTAAATGGTTAAGGGAAATGAAGATATTATCCGACTTCTTTTTGCAATGATAAAGCAATCAAGGAGAAGCGACAGAGAACTTGCCAAGATTCTTGATATTTCACAACCAACTGTCACCCGGAAAAGGATGCAGCTTGAGAAAGAAGGCTACATACGGGAATACACGCTAGTTCCAGAGCTTGCCAAGATTGGATATGATTTTCTAGCGGTCACCTTCATGTCGTTTGCCGAGGATAGACCTGAACTTTTTGAAAAAGCAAAAGAATGGACAAATAAACAGCCATCTATTCTTTTTGCAGCTAATGGCGAAGGGCTTGGAATGGACAGCATAATGGTTTCAGTGCATACGAACTATGCTAGTTACTCCAGATTGGTTACACAGCTTAGAAGAGATTGGCAGCCAAACCTCAAAAACGTGCAAAGTTTCATAATAAGCCTGTCTCGACGTGAACTTTTCATAAAAGATTTCTCATTTCGATACCTTGAAGCAATTCCACTGGAACACAAGTAATCGTTGCCTAACCCATCGTTTCTGCAAAAACGACAGTGAACTTGCCGAATAGGCGTGCAATAAGAGGACTCCACCCAGATTCTAGGATGAAACTTCCTCTTGTCTGTTGGGTATTCCTAAATGCAGGAAGAAACCGAATCTTGCTTCCACCGCGATTCTGTGAAGAGCAGTAAAGCTTTATTAGCGTAAGCCGGAAAAGCACAGTTCTGGCGTGAGAAACAGTTGGGTTTAAGGACTAATATTGATAAGCTGGTGAAGATTTCGGTTTTCGGCGAAATCGCCAGTCCAGTTCTTGGAAATGTCTATGATATTTCGGCTCAGGGCACTCCAATGGTTCTGCCAGGCGTAGGCGGAATCACATATAACGTGAGAGTCGGCGATCCTGCGTGCGGATGGGAAGCTGATCATGTTGAGCCAGGCGTTAGCGTGGAGAACAAGGAGAGTGATCCGAGGCGTGGACAAGGCGCAAACACGGCTTTTAACGTGCTTTCCTGCGTTGGAAATGAAGCAGTTGTCGTAACAGGCGACGCGAAAGGCGCAAAGGGAGTTGTTACTGGAAAACATGGCGGAATAGACCATATCATGGTGGATTTTCAACCCAAAACTCTCGAAAGACTAATGCTCGGCGACAAAATTCTCGTTAAAGCCTTTGGCGTTGGCTTCAGACTTCTCGATTTTCCAGACATCAAATTAATGAATGTTGATCCGCGGGTTGTTGAGGCTTTGGCGCCCAAGCGTAAACGTGACAAGTTGGAGGTTTTCGTCACGCATTTGGTTCCTGCAGCCATTATGGGTTCAGGTTTAGGGCAGAACCAAGCGTATTCTGGCGATTATGACATTCAACTCTTCGACGAAAAGGTCGGGGAGCAATATGGGCTTGACGATCTGAGGCTTGGCGATCTCGTAGCCATACTTGACGCAGACCACTCCTTTGGAAGGATATACAGGCAAGGCGCCATATCCATCGGCATAGTTGTGCACACCAATTGTGTTACTGCGGGTCATGGTCCAGGGGTTACAACGCTTTTCACATCCTCGAATGGAAAGATTATCCCGAAAATTGACGCCAAAGCAAACATTGCGTCGATCCTAAAACTGAGAACAGATATATAAGGTAGAATAATCTATCTGTTGAATGAAGAATAAGAGGTAAATATATTGCCATTTAAGCGAAAGAGCCGTGGAAGATCAAAGGGCAGCAAGGGCGCCAGTGGCACTGTTCAATGCGCCATGTGCGGTCAGGTCGTTCCGCGGGACAAGGCAAAAAAGGTTACGCGTCGCAGTTCCATCGTCGATTACCAGCTAGCTAAGGAGCTTCGCCAGAAAGGCACTTATTTGGCTTCGTGGGTTGACACGAAATACTATTGCGTTTCTTGTGCTGTGCACAGGGGCATTGTAAAGGTTAGAGCACGAGATGAAAGGCACACTCGCACAAGAAGATTCTAAGCGTTTAGCTAGTTTCCTTTTTCTTTAAAACATTGTAAACGTGTACGCTTCTCTGAAGAACCGTTAGGTTTGAGAGCACTGCGGTTATTATTATGCCTATGTTCAGCGCTGGAAGCCAAAAGATTGCCGTTGTGGTTGCGATGGCAAGTATGATTATGCGTTCTGCTCTTTCAATTAAGCCTACAGATTCCATTTTTACGCCCGCTGCTTCTGCTCTGGCGCGGCTGTAGCTTACGAGCAAGGCGCCGATGATGGCTATTAGTCCCCATGCAGGGTCGCATAATCCGCCTAAGACTATGCCTGCATATACGGCGGCATCTGCATATCTATCCAATAATGAGTCTAGGAAACCGCCGAACGCTGTGGCTTCATTTTGGAGTCTTGCAACTACTCCGTCTAGAACATCGCAGAATCCTGAGAGCAACAGCAGTATTGTCGCCAGTGCCAAAGAAAGCGGGTGCCATTGCCATTCAGCGTATGTTAGAGCTGAGAAGAAAGCAAAGATTATGCCGATGACGCTTATTCTGTTAGGTGTCAGGCCTGCTTTGTGTGCTGCTTTTGCTTCTGTCGTGAGCATTTGCTGAATCTTGGCTTTTAACTTCGTAAGCATGTTTGGTTTCTCTACTTTTTGTGTTAGCAGTTCTTATTTAAGCTGAACACGTAAAACCTGTTCGCAACTGGAGTGTGCATTGGTGGTGCTAGTTTTAGAGGTCATGCCAAGAAAGAAAGGGAAAAAAGAGATTATGGCAGCCAGAAAGTTATCATTGCACCTATCCGATTGCCGTTTCGTTTTACGGTGAAATTTGCCGCATTTTGCGGGATAGTCACGAAACCAGTAGCGTTAGGTGTTATCGGTTGGCCTATGTTGTCAGTACTGTCAGGTTCAAGATAAATTGAAGAGTTATGGTAGCGATTAAGGCGGTAAAAACGGTTCAGAAGAACCGAAGCTGAACCGTATAAGGTTTGATTCGCCACTTTCCATGTTTACGATGGTATACTGTTTTTCAGAATCATACGTTGCAGATACAAGATATTCTCCTGGCTCTAGTATGAACACTAAATGCTCATAAGGATGAGTTATCGTCATGCCATCATAAGATTCCATTCCAGTAACCGTTACCGAAGCTTGCACCGGCGTTGAACCGTTAATCCCCCCTGCAATATATATATCCTCACCAGGCGATGCATGTAAAATATTGTAGTAAGTTTCAGGGGGCGTGTACCATGCTTCAACTGATAATATATAGAAGGTTGGAAAAGGGGAAGAACCGAAATTAAACACCACGCTAGCCCAGCCCTGAACATCTACGGTTGCATTTTGTTGAGCAGAGCCGTATGTTCCAGACACATAGTACTCTCCTGGCGATAATGGGAAGATTAGAGGATTTTGCAGATCAGTAGTCGATTCTCCCCATCCTCCTATGATGAACGAATTTTTCAGCTCAGCAGTCGTTGTGCCAGTGTAATTATTCGTATCAGGAAGGGGTCCAGTAACTGTTACTGAAGCTTGCACAAAACTTCCTGTGTGATTGCCATCCGGCTGTATAGTTCCCGAATATGCGAAAACCAGCAAATAACCTAAATTAGGTCCTGGATGGATGGGCGGTAATAGAGGACTGGGTATCTGATCTGGTGAGGCAAAAAATACCTGTTTTACCTTCTCAGGTTTAGACTCATAATTAACATTAAATCCGTAGTTGATAGAATAAACCATGCTAACGCCTAACATCACAACAAGCACCGAAAACAACACCACTTTCTTAAACGTCAATCTCAACTTGTTCACCACACTGATATATTAGTGGTAGAGCTAGTAAAATCTAATTGTTGAACAGTCTTGTTCTACTTCTTGAACGTTAACGAATCAGCCTTAAAAAAAGCACAGTGTCAACCAAGCTTGTGGTAAACCCAATTGCTGAAAGGATTATACCTACCTCTCTCATGCCCGAGGGGAGCAAGAAAGCGGAAGCCAGAGCAATAGTTGCATATAATATCATATAGAAGAAGCTTCTGGGCAGCAGCCATGCTCCAGTCTTATAAAAAAAGTGAAGAACCCCAAACTTTCTGGCAATGACATGATATACGCCATTTACATCCTTCCGTACAAGATTTAACCCATCCAACTTCTCCAGATGATGAAGCGCCAACGAAGGACTAGACAGACTGCAGCCACGATAAACATCCCTCACAGAACCTTCGCCATTTCTAAGCAGGAAAACGTAAACTCTAAAGGTGACATGCTCGCCTCCAACTCTCTCCTCCAAAACATTCTCAGAAGTTTCATCAACCACGACGGAACACGACCAAACACGATTTAGCGCTCAACTTATTAAAAACCTTTCACATCCCAAGTTTCAATATGACTTCAATTCAACAGAATCTTCTCAAACCTATGGAAATGCTATGCAGGCAATTCTTATTTAAGCTGGATATGAAAGATACGTTTAGTGAGGTGTTTGAATGATTCAAGTAACGTCCTTGAAAGTTGATGGCAAGAATTGCTTGGGTTTGCGCGTGGATTTGCCGGAATGTCCAGCACCGTTGCTCTTAGTTGTTGCGGAGAAAGGTTTTGTCATGTGTGGTTTCCTTAACGTCGAAGCTGCTGAAAAGCTGAATGCTGCGGCTGCAGTTGTCACTGGCGTGAAAGTGTTTGATGACGTGCTTAATGCTCAGGTTAAAGCTGTTACTTCAAAAGCCAAAAGTTTAGGAGTGGAAGTGGGGATGAAGGGAGCAGAAGCGCTAAAACGTATGTTCTGAATATCCTTATCTCCTTGTCACGTGCTAGTCATATACGGAAGCAGAATCAAAAATTGACTCCTCTGGTGACTTTCTTGTATCAAAAAGTTTTTAAACTCTGATTGATCCAATATTTGTTGAGGGAGGGGTTGTATGAAGAATTTGATCAAACTGAGAATAGTTCTCATTTCGTTTTTAGTCATGTTTGGAGTGGTTTTGTTGGCTGCAGCTATCTCTAATAACAGTGGCTTGGAAGCTGGTCCGGCTGCAGAGCCAAATCCTTCTAATCCAGCAGTATTAGATCCGCTTAACATGTTTAGCGTGAATGTAATATATGTAGATTATCACAGGAATGATGTCAACTACAGGCTTGTGAGGTTAATGAGTGTTCGGCATGTGTGGGTCGGTGGCGCATATTATGATTTGGCAGTGGATATGCGCAAATACTTGTACACTGGCCCACGCATAAGCGAGATCAGTGACATCGGCGGTTACGTCAAAATATCTTTCAAATACAAGATTGGCAGCGTTTTCATGAATTGTCTTTGGACATTCAGCGGCGGAAAAATAACACCACAGGTGACTTTTTATGGCGGTTCTTCATGGAAAACTCTGATATTCGTTGATGCAGATGTCTGGGACAACACAAATTACGCATTCCTACCATCCACGGGCGAAACTATTAACTATGAACGGAAGATAACTGGAACAATCAATGTTGATGTCAAAGAACCAGGCCATAGTCAATATGCTCGAATTAGTCCACGCAGCCAAGAAAACCCGGCAATGTGGATACTTAAGTATGGCTACTTTGGTAATAACCCTGACACAGCATTGAACAATGAATACATATATAACCAAAACATAATAATCTATTATCAAGGGACATCAAGCAGCACTGCGCCATCGATATGGAACACGCCCTGAAAGAAGGTTTTGGGATTATGAGAGTGGCAAAATGGATTCTAATGATGCTGTTGTTGTTAGCTTTACTCGTTGAAGTTGATAAGGGATCGGTCAAGGCAGCCGAACTCACAATATACATACGAGGTGACGGCTCTATCGACCCGCCGAATGTTCCGATTCAGCGCGATGGAGAGGCATATCTTTTTCTTGCCGACATTATGGGTTCGATCAGGGTGGAGAGATGTAACGTAACAATAGATGGAAACGGACACATGCTCCAAGCTGGAGGCATGCAAAAAGGTGGAATTGTGATAAGGGCAGGGTATCTTCAAGGGTATGGAGTGAAAATAGTAAATCTTAGTGTTGTAGGATTTGAATATGGCATTTGGCTAGGGTCAGGTCAACACTGCACTATTAGCGGCAACAACATAACAAACAATGGACATGGCATTACGCTATACTTTATTGGCGACCTTTGGCCTGAATCAGGATCTTGGTTCAACATTATCAAAGACAACAACATAACCAATAATTTCATTGGCGTGGAAATAGCCTTAAGCAGCAGAAACATGATTTATCATAATAATTTTGTGAATAACACCGTGCAAGTTCTCTATACGCATTTCGGCGTAGGACCGAGCCC
Organism: Bathyarchaeia archaeon; assembly: GCA_036514855.1. Lineage (GTDB taxonomy): Archaea > Thermoproteota > Bathyarchaeia > Bathyarchaeales > Bathycorpusculaceae > DATBWI01. The sequence goes on from DATBWI010000084.1 coordinate 29,756, forward strand.
CAACACGTGGGATAATGGATATCCTTCAGGGGGCAATTATTGGAGCAATTACAACGCTACAGATATCTCTTCTGGTTCAAATCAAGACCCGCCCGGAAGCGATGGAATAGCAGACCAGCCATTCACCATTATTAACCAAGATGAAAACCTTTACCAAGACCTTTACCCACTCACGACCCCTTGGGTTGATCCTCCACCCCTACTAGGCGATGTTAACGCTGACGGGGAAGTGGACATCCTAGACATAACTGTTATCGCCAAAGCCTTTGGCTCTTCAAATACTAGTCAAGGCTACAGCCGAGAATACGATCTAAACGAGGATGGCTTCATAGACATCATAGACATAACCATAGCAGCCAACCAGTTCGGAAAAAAATACTATTAAAGACACAAGAATAAGCTTCATCCCCAGAAATCAAACAATGGCTATGCTCTGGCTTTGGAACAAGCTTTCTGCGCTCTGAACCAAGCTTTTTAGATCAATGGTCATTTATGCACAAACTAGCAAATCGCCACTGTAACTTACTTATAGAGTATTTTGTCAAACTCTTTAAATTCTCATTTTACAATCTTTGCATAGGGCGATTTCATGGCTATCCTCATTTGTGGTATGGATGGTTACATAGGTTGGAGCCTTGCACTGCGATTAGCAATGACCACGCAAGACAAGATAGTAGGGGTTGATAACCTTGGTAGGAGAAAATGGGTTAAGGATGTTGGCTCATGGAGTGCCATTCCCATTCCCTCGATGGAGAGGCGACTAAAGATTCTCGGTGCGGAGGCTCCTGATTTCGTCTACGGCGACTTGAAAAACTTTGACTTTATCCGCAAAGTTTTCACCAAGTACAAACCGCACACTGTCGTTCATTTGGCTGAGCAACCCTCTGCTCCTTACTCGATGATTGATCCTAAACATGCCGCCTTTACACAGTCTAACAACATTGTAGGCACGCTTAACTTGCTTTATGCAATGCATCAAGTTGTTCCCGATTGCCATTTGGTAAAGATGGGCACCATAGGCGAGTATGGGCGACCAAAGGTTGAGATTCCCGAAGGCTTTTTCGAAATAGAATACCGCGGGAAAAAAGATGTTCTGCCTTTTCCTAGAGTGGGCGATGATTGGTACCATTGCAGCAAAATTCACGACTCGCAAAACATCATGTTTGCCTGTTCTGCTTGGAACCTGAGATCTACTGATATTATGCAAGGCATCGTTTACGGGACAAGGGTTGAGGAGATGAGAAAGCCGGAACTGCTGACTAGGTTTGATTTTGACGCTGTTTTTGGCACAGTGTTAAACAGGTTCTGCGCTCAAGCTGTTGCGGGGCATCCTTTGACAGTGTATGGTAATGGTGATCACATAAGCTCTTTCATTTCTCTGAGAGACACGGTTAGATGTTTGCAGTTGATCATAGAAAACCCGCCTGCAAAAGGCGAATATCGCGTGCTGAACCAGATTGAACAGCTTATCACGCTAAACGAGTTAGCTACCAGAGTGACTAAGACCGCTGCCAAATTTGGGATCAGTTCATCAGTGCAGCACATCGAAAGTCCAAGAGTTGACATAGGTGAACGCGATTACTATGCAGTAGACCATGCGAAGCTTAAAGCGCTTGGTTTCAAACCAAAACATTCTATGGAGCAGGAACTCGAATTAACTTTAAAAGACCTCATCACATGCAAAGCCAGAATTCTAGCGAAGAAAATGCACATAATGCCCAAAATTTCTTGGAAAGCATAGAACTTATTAGTTCACCGCAGACTCTAAGCATTTGGTGTCGCTATTGCCCTCCGAAGCAGCAATTGCAAAGCTCAGAGAGGATTTTCCAGTATTCAGCAAGAAAACCTATCTTGACAACGCCGGCATAGGCGCCTGTTGCAAACAAGTATACAATGCGGTTCTAGATTACTCGCGAGACTACGTTAACAATCGACTTGGCATCAGTGGAGACTTGGAGAAGTGGACAGAAAAGATTACGGACACGAAAAAGCAATTTGCAAGATTGATAGGAGCTAGTGACGAGGAAATTTTCTTCGCGCCAACCACGACAACGGCGCTTAACATTGTTGCTCACATGTTAAACTACAAGCGCGACAGCAACGTCGTTACGAATGACATGGAGTATTTCTCAAACGTTATAGTGTGGTTAAGGCAAAGGGCAAAAGGCGTGAAAGTGAAAATTGCGCATAACAAAGACATGGAATTAAGCGCTGAGACTTTCCACAATCTAGTTGACAATAACACTGCAGCCTTGCCTGTGGGGCAAGTTGGATGGTTTAACGGGTTCAAACATGACCTGTCCCTCTTAAGCGAGATAGCACATGAGAAAGGAGCTTACCTAGTTGTTGATGGCATTCAATCTGTTGGCGGAATGAAGATAGACGTCAAGAAAGAAGGAATAGATTTCTTGGCAGCCGGAACATACAAGTGGCTGCTAGGTCCCGGCGGAGCTGCCTTCCTATACATTAGAAGACAATTGGCTGAAGAGTCTACGCCATTCTTCATATATGGGCAGACTTTGAGGAAAGAAACTCTTGAAAGAAACCTTTACGACAAGTTCGACATGTATGACCTCGCGTATGGCGACTCAGCAAAGAGACATGACATGGTCGTTTTTAACCGCGCCGCCTACGTAGGTAGCTGGTTCTCAATGAATCTCATTCTTGAATATGGAATCGAAAACGTGGAGAACAGGATTCGTGGACTGGTTGAGTATCTGATCGAGAAGCTTTTGAGTCTTGGGTTTAGACTGCAAACGCCTCTGTCTGCGGAAAAAAGGTTTGGAATTGTCAACTTTAAGGTGAAAGACAATAGGACAGCAGCCAAGAAGCTTGAAGAAGCGGGTGTTATTGTTGCAGCTAGGGTTGGGGGGCTGAGGGTTTCTCCGCACTTTTTTAACACGAAATCAGACATTGACATTCTCGTTGAAAAGGTTCAAAAACTTGGGATTAAGTAAGGTTTCTCACTCAGTACGAGGCATCCTGCGTCGGATTCATTGCCTTTTCAGTTTGTTTGCGGCGCATATGTATTGTCCACGCTTTCACCCGTTTGTAAGCGTCTTCGAGCGCCTGCGAACGTGTGAGTCTCGGTTCTGAACATATCTTTTTGACTGCTGCAACAACATATTCCATTTCTTCCATCGTATTGTAGAAGTATGGGCTTATTCTGCAGCTTGCCGGAGGCTTAATTCCCAGATAGTGATGGGCTAATGTTGCACAGTGGCACCCTGCTCTAGACTCTATTTTCTTCTTGTCTAGCTGTCTTGCCACATCCATTGGGTTCTGTCCGGCGATATTGAACGCGACAACTGAGGTTCTTCTGGAGGCATCCTTCGGTCCGTAAACCGTCACGCCTTGGATAGACGCCAGTTCATCAATAAGGTACTGCGTAAGACTGCGTTCATATTCTTGTATTGATTCCATTGCTTTTCGCGTGTGTTCTGTGTCTGAAGGGTTGGCATACGAATCTCCAAGAACAAGATCAGCTATTAGTCTAGTTGCTTCTCCGGCTAGTATGGTGCCGATTATGTTAGGTGTGCCTGCTGTAAATCTCCAGGGCAGTTCGTTGTATTCGACTCTTTCAGGCGCTACTTTTCCTTCAGCGATCATGTCGCCGCCGTACTGAAACGGGCGCAGTGTTTCCAAAATCTGGTCTCTGACGTAGAGTCCTCCAACGGCAACTGGGGCAAGCATTTTGTGAAATGACCATGCAAGAAAGTCCACATCCATTTTTTCCACATCAACTGGAGCGTGTGGAACAAGCTGTGCTCCATCAACTAGAACGTAAGAACCGCACAAACCGTTCGGATGCAGGTATCCACTTTGTTTTCCAACGTTCACTATTTTGTCTATAGGCGGTTTTGTTCCCAAGAAGTTGGAGGCTCCTGTACAGCAGATGATTTTTGTTCTTCTGTCAACCTTTTTTTCTAAATCTTCTAGGTTTAATTCTCCGCTTTCTTTGTCAAATTCAACAAGCCTACATTCAATGTTGATTCCGAATTTCGGAGCTATTTCATGGGATAACGCGTACCATGGAACATAGTTCGAGTTGTGCTCCATGTACGTGGTAACTACGTTGTCTCCGTTTTTGAACTCCGTCATGAGGGAGTACATTATGGCGTTTATGGCTTCTGTAGTTCCTCGGTAGAGTAACACGTTTCTCCAGTTTCTTGCTCCGACGAAAAAGGCTATTCTCTTGTAGGCTTCTTCGAATCTTTCTGTTGTCCAATTCGACGCGGTAGATTGTCCTCTGTGGACGTTATCGTACTGCAAATACAGTTCGCTGGCTAAATCTAGCAGTTCTTGAGGAATTTGCGTGGTTGCAGCGTTATTTGTGCATATCCTCTTGGCTTTGGTGATTGATGGAAAGTGCTGTCTAATTCTGTCAGTTTGCATTTCTGTTTAGCCTTTCTCCCTTTTCTTAATTAGGGGGTTAGGGGGTTTTTAAATCTAGTTCCGATTCTGAATGAACTTCTAGTGGTAGTGGGTATGGACTTAAGAGAATTCCTCATTTCGAAGCTGATATTGCACAACCGTCAGAGACAAAGATAAACCCGCTATTTTTATTTAAATTAAAGGGAACTTCTTGACTGCAAAGTAGGAAAAGTCTCAGTGGTCTATCAACTCAAATATAACAACGAGAAGGTACAAGGTTTAATGGCTCTTCGAAATGCGTTAAAGAAAAATAGCAAATAACACTTCACGCTATGCTCTTTCACGGTAAAAGCCTGCGATCGACATATCTATGGCTATCTCCAAAATATCATAAAGACAACAGGTGACTTGCATTGAAGGTGAACGTCGAATATTTGGGCCACATCCGTGAAATCATTGACGCTGACCGAGAAGAAGAGGTTAGAATAAACGAAAAAGCCACAGTCGCCGACTTGCTGATGGTTCTTTCGGAAAAGCATGGCGAACCCTTCGAGAAGGCTATTTATCAACGCGGCTGCGAAGACGTGAAATCAAACTACATTATCACCGTGAATGGCTATTTGCTCAACCAATTAAACGGTATCAAGACCAAGCTTAAGGACGGCGACAAAATAGCTTTGCTGCCAATTGTGAGCGGCGGCTAAACTTCAAAAGGCACATCCATTTTTGTCAGCTTGTCACATCCCGTTTTTGTGACTTCAACAATGTCTTCTATTCGCACTCCGCCTACCTTCGGATCGTATAGTCCCGGCTCAACCGTGACGACATTGTGCTCTTCCAAAGCATGCTTATGGAATTCACTCATTCCGGGTCCTTCGTGAACCTCTAGACCGACTCCGTGCCCTAAACTGTGCAGATATCCCTTGTCAATTTTCTTGTCGCCGCGTATAGTTTGATAGCCCGCTTTTTCGAAAATGTCATAGCACATGTTTTGCATGGCGTTTCCCGGAACACCCGCCTTTATTGCGTCCAAAGCTGCGTTTTGCACTTGCAGGACAGTTTCAAACATTTCCCTAAAAGCCTTAGATGCTCTCCCCTTGGCTATTGTCCGTGTCATGTCGGTGAAGTACCTGTTTCTGACGCCTTTCGGAAAAACATCCAGAACAATGGGTTGGTTTGCTTTCAGCACATCTTTTGGATCACCGGAATAATGAGGATCTGCACTTTTGGGTCCGCATGCGATCATCGTTTCTTCTTCTGTTACACAACCGTTGTCGACAAAGACATGTTCAAACACTGATCGCACTTTATGCACGGTTAGAGGCTTTTTTTCGCCATTTTCTCGATAAAAGAGCGTTCCCTTAGCGTCAGCCTCAGCGTTCGAGATGAGTTCAATGGCTTTTGACATGGCTTTTTCAACGGTTCTCTGAACAGACACAATAGCTTCAGTCTCATCGGGTTCTTTTGTCTCTCGAGCCTTTTCCACTACATCGAACATGGGCTTTATCTTTAACCCTTCATTCCTCAAAATATCAGCTAGAGCCACCGAAAGGTTGGGCGGAACGTAGATGGGCTTATCTGTTCCAAGTTCCTTCTTGGCTACGGCAGCCACAAACTTCAATCCCCCCACTCTTAGATTCGGTGCCGATTTGACAATACGCGCAAAGTCATAGTCTGAAAAAGAACGTACATCCTTGACGCGGGATTCTTTTTTTGCCCGAGATGCTTCCATCTGACTAACGACCATTACTGGTTCCTTGTCAATTTCTTTAAGAAATATGAACGGGTCAGGAGCCAAAAACCCTGTGAGGTAGTGCATGTTGGCGTTTTTAAAGCTGTCCGAATAGAGTAGCATGGCATCAATGCCTTTTTCAGTCAAAATCCTGTCAACATCTTTTCTCATGCTGTTCCACGCTCAAACGAGTTTTCCCTTTGCAACCATTATGACTTTTCCGCCAACAAAAACATCTATTTTACTCACTCTTTCTTCTGCCCGCAATAGAAGCAGCGACGGCCTTCCAATCTCATAGCCCTGTTCAACGCGGACATCAATTTTCTCTTTTCCAAAATAGCGATATTTAATCAAGTATCCTGCTAGGCATCCATTTGCACTTCCTGAAGCTGCATCCTCGGGCACAGTATAACCGAAGAGTCGTGCACTCAGGTTGTTCCTTTTGCTACGGGGTTCTGGGCAGAAAATAAGTATCGCCTTAGCTTCAGTGTTTTCGATTAAACGCAAGTATTTTTGCCTATCTATTCTCGCTCGCTTAAGGGCGTCGAGGTTTTTAAGTGGAACTATGATGAAGGGGACTCCTGTTGAGACTTCTTGAACTGGAAATCTCTTGTCTATGTCTTCAGCATTTAGGCTTAGAACTGAGATTGTTTTCGTGTCGAATGTTTCGCCAAAACTTGGTGGCAACTGTTTCATAAATAACGTCTCGTCATTCTTCTTCGCGTAAGTGAATTTGACTGGGATTTGTCCGACCTTCAAGTTCAAAACTACCTTGTCAATGTGTTTCTTGATGATCTCTCTTTGTATTACGTAAGCAGTTCCAAGCGTCGGATGCCCGGAGAATGGCAACTCTCTTCCCGGCGTAAAGATTCTGACATCATATCCGCCAGCGCGTTTTTCATCTGACAATATGAATGTTGTTTCTGAGAAATGCATTTCCTTAGCAATCTTTTGCATTTCAACATCAGATAATGCTTTAGCGTCTCTAACAACTGCAAGTTGATTGCCAGCGTATTTTTCTTCAGCGAAAACATCTACAATGTAGAAAGTCAGGCTCTTCAAACTCATTGCCTCAAACACTGTCAGTAATCGATGGTTAGCCTCCGTTGCAAGTATGATGCTTCACACCATTTAAGACTTAAGAAGCCTACAGCGAATGTTGTCTCTTGACTCCTATTTGGCAAAGGGCAGTCGCTCAACTTTGGGTTAGTTTAAATAAGGTGTGGGGAACAAAGGCATATGAAGGTGAATGCTGTTTGGTCAACCAAGCAGTAATAGTGCTTGACATGCTTAATGACTTCGTAACTGGAGACTTGAAATGTGAAAGAGCCAAGCACATAATACCTAATCTGAAAAAACTCGTTGAAGCAGCGCGCAAAAAAGGCGTTCCCGTCATCTACAGCAACGATGCACACTATCCTGTAGATGAAGAGGTTGTTGAAAGATGGGGAAAACACGCAATCAAGGGCACAAAAGGAGCGGAAGTAATCCCAGAACTGAAGCCAACCGCAAAAGACTACGTGCTTGAAAAACGGGCGTACAGTGGCTTCTTTGAAACTGGTTTAGACCCGCTCCTGAGAAGCCTGTACCGAGGCGAAGGAGTCAAGGAAGTCATACTTGTCGGATTGCACACAAACATTTGCGTTAGGCATACAGCTGCAGATGCTTTCTTCCGAGGATACAAAATAACCGTAGCTAAAGACGGTGTTGAAGCTTTCACGCAAGAAGACCACGAGCAGGGTTTGAAGTATTTGGAAAATATTTACAGTGCCAAAATACTGCCGGTTGACAAAATCATAAAACAATTCGGCTGAGACGCTGTACGAAAAAGCAAGTGCAGGCAAGAGAATAATTCTCAAAAGCGATGAATCATAACCCGTATTTTTAGGCTTCTTGTAGCGTTTCCTTGGTTCCCATTTAGAATTTAAAGAAAAGTTTAAAAGCGACATACGCATGCGTTACTGAGAATGAATGAGGAGAATGGCAAAAATAGTTTTCCCTTCTCTCCTTTCTCCGTCGTAAACGGAACCATTCTCCTCACGAATTCTAATGCACTCTAGCCACTTATAGCTTATGGAAGAATCTTCTATTCCTTCAAAAATGTCTAGATTGGTTTCCTAGCAATCCGAACAGCAGGGCATTAGCATTCAAGGTATGCAAACTTGATAAATTGGTGGGCCCGGGGAGATTCGGACTCCCGACCAACAGGTTTCTCAGCATTTTAGCGTTTATGAGCCTGGCGCTCTAACCTAGCTGAGCTACGGGCCCTCTCTTATCGGCTTGTGCCTGTTTAGTATGCTGTTTCGGATTTGATTTAAACGTTTTCCGCATTTTAAACTATTTGCAAAAGCTATGCGCTTGTGTCCTTTCGTAATGGTACAAGTATTCTTGGGCGTAACCTGCATATTCTCCGAAGTAACTTCGCCCGAACAAGCTTAGTTTCTTGTATTCTGAGCTTGTGAGCGATCTTCTGCTCGAAGCTTTTTCTGTGAATTCGCTTGGAAAATGGTTCGCATAATGTCTTAGGATTACGCGTTTCATCCAAACATCCACCGGAAACGCTTCAAGCTTTCCGAGGGAGAAAAGCAAAACGCAATCCGCCACTTTTAAACCTACACCAGAAAAACCCAAAAGCTCTTCTCTTGTCTTTTCATATTCTGCGTTTTTGAGCTGTTCAAAATCGAAGCCGCTTCCGCACAGAGTCCTTGCGGTTTCATGCACATATTTGGCTCTATAACCGAGACCGCACTTGGCTAAGTCCCCAACGGTTGCCTTCGCCAATTTTTCCATGGTTGGAAAAGCGTAAGAATCATAGTCATCAAAACTGATTTTTTCTCCAAATTTGGCGGATAGCCTCTCAAGCATCTGCCTTATTGCTGGGATATTCTTGTACGTGGCGCAAATGTATGAGATTAAACATTCCCAAGGGTCTTGACGCAGGATGCGCAGTCCCTTGAAGGCTTCAACTGCCTTTCTAATGTGCTTGTCCTTTGTGATCTGGGATAGAATCTTCGCTAGGTCGTCATGCAATCCGAAATAGTTCTTCACAAACTCCACATCTGCATTCTCAAATTCGAGATTGTTGCTGATTTGGCGTATCTTGAAAGGCGTTTCTCTGACAACACCATACCACCATCCATCATGTTTCTCCCATCTGAAAGCTTGCCCGCAGCAAAGAGTAGCATCAAGATTGAAGGGGCATGAGATGTCTAAGTGAATGTTCATCTGGCATCACTTTTCCAATTTGCAAGTCTCTAAAAGAGGTTCTATAAATATGATTGCGCTTAGATTAGCTTTGATCTAACACGTAATTTGGAGCATACCTGAGTGATTGACTGTTGACAGTGGTGAACCTTCAAGAATTGGGCGAAGAGCCTTACGCTTCAATAATATGTTATCCCCGATCTGGAAAGGATGAGGTTAAAAAGCGTATTAATGAATTGCAGAAACTCAGCGTTGAAGCGGTGGAGTTTCATGGGCATAAGCTTGCTTTCAATTTGCCTGTTTTGGGCAAGGGCTACGTTGGAATAGTCACAATAGCCTACGTGAAAGGGAAAAAAGTGGCTTTGAAAATTCGAAGAGTAGACGCAGACCGTTCAAGCATGCAGCATGAAGCAGAAATGCTCAAAGCGGCAAATTCAGTGGATGTAGGACCAATGTTCTTGGATGCGAGCAAAAACTTTCTTTTGATGCAGTTTATTGAAGGCGATCTGCTTCCTGCGTGGCTGGAGAAAGACCCGATGAAGGAGAAGCTGCAGAAGGTTTTGCGTGAAATTCTTGAACAGTGCTGGCGATTGGATAAAGCTGGCTTAGATCATGGAGAGCTTAGTCACGCTCCGAAACACATCATCATAGCAAAGAAAAGCAAACCATTCATTGTTGATTTTGAAACAGCAAGCATAGATCGAAGACCATCTAATGTAACGTCGATTTGTCAGTTCTTGTTTTTCAGCAGGTTCCTTACTCAATTGATGTTTGAAAAAGTAGGCGAAAAAAATCAGAGGGCAATCATTGAAACTTTAAGGGAGTACAAAACCTGCAGAAACCGCGAAAATTTTAATGAGATAATTAAAGTTTGCAGTCTTTGAACAGTGCGCCTTCTCTCAGGCAAGTATGTCGGTAATCTTGTTTTGCCTCAGGGCTTCCTTTATTTCGAGAGCTATTCTTTTTCCCATATACATGTTTTCGCCGTATTTCAAATAGGCGTATGGTGAAGTTCCAATCCCAACGTTTGTTCCTGCGACAATTCTGGCGGAAATTTCGAAAGTGTAGATTTCCAAACTGTCAGTTATTACAGTTTCAAGGCAGAACGGTCCTATTATGCCAGGTTGCGCTATTTCTTTTGCTGCCTTGTGCACGTTGTCTCCCATTCTGATTAGTTCTGGCAGAAGCGATTCTCTAAGCGTGATTGGAATGTTGCCCACTATAGTGTATGTAGGGCTCAAGTTTAATTCAAGTTGCTCGTTTGCAGGTATTCTTCCGATGGCGTCAACTGCCGATTCATAACGTCTGTCAACTCCAAAGAATTCTACATCGTCATTTACGATAGAAGAGAAATAATGCGGGTAAACGTTGACTCCGAAAGCGTATTCCTGTAAGTGTATTCGCTTAACATCTTCCACGCTGAGAAGACCTCTGCCAACCATTTCTTTCGCTTTTTTGTTGAAAGATTCTGGAGAGTTCGCTAGAAAGTATCCTTTTCCACCTTTAGCGCCAGGAAGCTTTGCAATTACTAAACAGTCTATCTCTTCTGGTTTTTTGAAGGTTTTGGGAAGTTTTAGCCCTGCTTTTCGCAACCATTCTTCCTGTTCTACGCGGCTGGCTTCACAGTGCAGTAGTTGCCGATTTCCAAGCATGGGAACATAAAGCCTATCCGCCAATTCCTCAGTGCTTAGGTAAGCTGTGAATGAGCCATGTGGTATTAGAACGGTGTTTAGTTTTCGCAGTTGTTCCTGAATTTTTTCGTCTAGTAAATCTGAAAAATCCTTAACGACTATTGTCTCGTCTACCAGCAGGAATTTCTTATAAACGATCATATCGCTTTCTTTGCAAAGGCACACCGTTCTAAAACCCTCTTCTTTGGCGCCTTTGAAAATGTTCAAGGCTGAATGCGAGCCGATTGTTCCAATAGCTAAATTTCCAAGATCATACCTATCAAGTATTCTGCTAATTTCGTGGCGAGTTATCATGTGACGATTTCCCCGAGTCTTCCTTTTTCAATAGCACGCTTTATTTCCATGGCAACTCTTCTTCCAGGACCCACTTCAACTCCATACTTGTATTTCATGTATGGCGACGTAGGCTCTACGCATGGACAGCCTGGTACGCGGGGACTGACATCGAAAACGTAAAATTCCAATTCTTTTGTAACTGCTCCTTGCAAAGCGAATAGCCCTATCATTCCCGGCGGGTACTCGTCTTTGCAGGCTTTTACGAAGCGTTCGCCTGCTTCAAATATTTTCTCCAACTGGCTTTCACGCATTGTTACGCCCATATGTCCTATTTCGATGTTTTGGGTTGCTATTTCAAGCTCTAGCTGCTCATTTGCCGGCAAATCTAGAACTCCGTCTAAGTCTGTCTGTATTCTTTTGTCAAATCCCAGAAGATCCAGTTCATCATTTAATGGTGACCAGAAAAAGTTTGCGTTGAATTTTGCTCCTATAACATATTCTTCAATTGTTGCATTTTTCAAGGATTCTCTGTTGATTATTCCTTTCTTAATGCGTTCCTCTGCTTTTCTTTCAAATTCTTCTGGAGAAGATGCGTAGAAGAAAGCTCTTTCGATTTTTCGCTGTTTCTCTGAAACTTTGACTATGGCTAGACGGTCTATTTCCTCGTGGGACTTGAAGATTCTCGGCGTTTTGATTCCTGCTTTCTGAAGCAAGTAATACTGATTTCTCGGCGTGTTGCGTTCTTCTGTTTTGAGCATGTATCTATTTCCCATCACTGGCACAGAGAATTTTTCTTCAATGTTCTCATAGCCTGTATACACTGAAAAAGAGCGGTTTGGCACAAAAATCGTGCATAAGTCTTGCATTTTCTGTAAATTCCGCTTTTCTATTATGTCTGCAAATTTGTCAAGAAGTATTATGTGGTCGAAAATGTTTTTGTAATATTTGGTATAGGTTTTTTCTCTGCCTTTTTGGCAAACAACCACCGTTTCCAAATTTTCTTGTTTGGCGCCGTGTGCAATTTCAAGTGCTGAGTGTGAACCTAAAATGCCTATTCTGACATGGCGAGTGTCATATTTTGCAAATATTTTCTTAATTTCAGCGCTAATCATTTTTTTCATCCGTCTGTGCGCGGTATTTCTCGATAACTTTTGCAAGATTCGGCGTGTCAAATAGTTTGTGGTTTGTGATTTCGTTTGCGGCGGTCATGTACATCTCGCTTATTATCTTTTTAAGTTCGCGGTCTAATGTTTGGGGGTGCGACTTGCAGATGGTTTTCCAATCCTTGATCCCTTTGTCTTCAGCGGTTCTTTTAGCTTCTTCCACATCCTTGTACCATGCAGTGTTTTTGTAGAACTGTCTAGCTACTTCCTTGCTGACATGCAACCCGTTATAGGTGAATCTGCACTCGTCAAGCGTGCCCACAACATCAACAACCATAAGCCTTCTCAATGGATCAAAAGCCAACTCAATCTTGCCATCCTCATTCACCAACCTCGCACGAGCCGCCAACTCGCTAATTAGCTCGTCAACTTTCAGAAGCAAATCTTGGATCTTAACCACTTCGCCATAGGTTAAGCCAGCAATGCCTTTCGCTTCTTCCCATGTAATGTACCTGTCCTTTTCCTCAAGCTTCGTGCTTACGTCGAAAATCGGCTTTTTAAGCCGTTCACCAGCCTTAGGGTAGTGATCCAACCCCAACTCTTCGATGGTAACAAAACCTTGTTCAAGACGCTTGAAAACCGATGAGCCTTCAGGCAAACCATTCCTATAAATTATCTCAAGCGGAATCAGAAAGTTCTTCAAGTTCGGCGTATACATGCTGTAATTGTAGACGAGTTTGCCTTCTCGCACTCGGGCTTGCGGTCTGTACACATTAACCAAGTTGATCTCCATAATGTTTGAAGGCTCTTCCAACTCGTCAAAACGCACAACCTTCCCGTTCTTGCCAACCAATCCCCGATAATGCGTCCGAATATCTTTCTCTTCAAGTTTCTCGAAACAGTAAGCGCCCATAATGCACAATGCTTCGCCCTTGCCATCAATCAGGTCTGGCATTTCCCCCCAGTCAAAAACCGAGTAACGATCTGAAAAATGAAACCTTCCAACTCCCATTTTATCCGTTGTGGGCTTTTTGATGACTTCTAGGTCTTTTACGCTTCCCATGGCTACGGCACTACTTCAGCTTTTTAGCAGAGGCGTCTGCCTCTTCAATTTCCCTCTTCTTCACCTGCTGATACTCTCTAACACGTTTCTCTAACGCTTTATCCTCAACAGCGAAAATCTTTGCAGTCGCAATGGCAGCGCCTTCCGGCTCAACAGTCACCAGCGATCCAACGCCGCTTGGAACTCTAAGCGAAGAGTATATGTCTGCCCCCCCAAACTTCTCTGAGTAAGGCGGACAGGCGATAACAGGCTTAGTTGTGTTGGCATCGACAAAAGCGCTTAAAGCGTTGGATCTTCCTGCAACCGTTATGTAAACAACCTTTTCACCCTCGAAAGCTTTTAGGATGCCTAAGACGTTTTGCGGCGTTTTATGTGCAGAGGCAACACGAAATTCATAATCCAGCCCGAAAGCCTTCAGGTGCTTAGCTATTTCGCGGCAAAACTCCAAATCCCGCTCTGAACCCATCAATATTATGACATTGTACCTCATGTTCTCACCTAAGAGACTTCATTGTTACAAGAGTTCAATCAACTAATAAGTTTTTAAGAAGACTACGAATAGTTCGCGTTCCTTCGCAACTTGCTGATTGAACCTATAAATAAGGGGGCTTAGACTCCGCAGAGTATACTAGACAAGGTATTATGAGTGTTCTCTCAGCCTAAGGGCGACAATAGCAAATAATAAAAAGGTAGGAAATGCAAGGCTTAATTTGGTGAGGATTTGGGGTTTGTTAAGGTTGCTGAAACTTTAGAGCTTCCTGTTGGAAAAACGAAAATGTTTAGTATTGAGGGAAAAGAGTTTTTGGTAGCCAATATAGAGGGTAGCTATTACGCTATTGGAAACAGGTGCACTCATGCTGGTGGAGACCTTTCGAAAGGTTCTTTGGAAGGCAACATAATCACTTGCCCTAGGCATGGATCAAAATTCGATTTGACCACAGGAAAAGCTGTGTCAGGTCCCAAAATCCTTTTTATGCGATTAAAGATTAAAGATGAGCCTTCGTATGAAGTTAAAGTTGAAGGCAAAGATATTCTGTTAAAAATTGAATGAGATCGTTTATGATAGGCGTTTTCTTAGTTGATTATTCTTTTGGAGACAGAAGCACAGCAACAAGTTGGTATCCGCTATTTTCGCAGTTTGGGAAAGTTGTAAGTATTGACAGTATCAGCATGAGAATTGTAAGGATGAATATTCTTGACATACTTCGTCATCCTTAACCAAATTTCATGTATGAATTCATAAGCATGTGCGACTGTTACGTGGTAGCAACAGCTTGCACACTACTAGTGGGTTTGCTCGGAACGTAAAATATGGGGGGGTTGTTCCGTCCCATGGGTTTGGGCATGTCTTTCTGGTTGTAGGGTCAAACAAAAGGCGGGACTGCGCAATGATTTACAGAAGGTTCTCAGGCTTTAGCGGACTGCAAATATTCGTTTTCAAGTTCAAACAGCCGCTTAACACGCTCCGTAATGGGAGGGTGCATGCTGAACAGCCGCCATTTGTACCGTGTAGGCGCTAGAAAACTAGCTGGGAAACTCGGCGAGAGCCTACTTCCCTGATTCATCGAAACAACTTGATACAGCTTCATCAGTGCGGAGACTAAGGCTTTCGGTTTTCTCGTCAGCTTCACGCTTTCTTGATCCGCTAAGAATTCTCTATCTCTAGAGATGGCTGGTTCTATCAAGTAGCCTATTGGGCCGAAGGGAACCGCAAATTTCAGGCTTGAAGCTAATGACTTGACCAAATGATCTTTGTTCTTTATGTGATAGATTTCATGAGCCAAGGATGCTGCAATCTCATCGTTTGATAAGGTTTCAAGAAGCCCAACAGAGACAACTATGGTTGACTTTTGTTTTCTTCCGACAGAAAAAATGGCAGGTCGGCTTGAACTAATTAAGCCGATTTCTGGAGCGTTCACACCAGCTTTCCGTGAAAGACTTTCCAAGGTTTTGTGAAGGTTCTTTGCGTCGTTCTTGCTTAGCGGGCTAACGTGGAAAAAGCGTGCAACGACTTTTCCGCCGAGGTAGTAGCTTATTGTTCCGCGCAGGATCGCATAAGAGAATGACGCGCTTATCAGTACGATCCATGTTGTGCAAACTGCATGAACCACCGAAAGCACAACATCATCGCAGATAATGTGGAAAAGTCCGCCATAACCCATGCTGAACCAGTGGGCGAAACAGGCTACCAAGGTCAAGAACGCTGCAACGAACGATCCAATTAGTGCAGACATGAAAAGAATTGTTCGTCTTTTGTAAGCCCTTGTGCTAATTAGCCTGACTCCAATCAAGGCTGCGGCTGCAAGGATTGTTGAGATGATGATTGCGTAGAGGTACCTTGACAAGAAACTTGCTATATAATCTATCATGATTATTCCGGTTCCTGTTTCAACTTTTCCAAATAGCGTTTGAATTCCGCAACTGTCCTTTGATCTTTAATCTTGGCGTTGTCGATTAGGTATGATATTGCTGAGTCTCCGAATGTTTCAAATAGCCCTGTGAAGACTGACTTGACGACGGTTTTTTTAAATTGAGTCTGCGTGAGTGATGGACGATACTCATAGTAGAGCCCTTTGCCCTTTTTCAGTTCTCGCTCTGCTAGTCCTTTGTCGTGCAGGCGGTCCAGAACTGTGGCTACCGTGGTTATTGCGACTTTGTGTGTTTGGCTTACTTCTTTGTGTATTTTTTTGACGTCGCCGGCTTTTAGTCTCCAGAGCGTTTGCATGATGGCAGATTCTAAGTCGCCTAAAACTTTGGCTAGATCCTTTTCGGATGGTTTGAATTCGATCCAGTTTGGGTTTTTCGCCATTGAACTACAGCCTGTAGTTAGCTTTAAATATAACACTGTTGTTAACTACAACATATCGTTAGCATCCAACGATATAAGCATAGCGAAGGAACCCACAATGCGCTCACTAACATTGGTCTCAAGAAACCTCTCAAGAAGAAAAGGACGCTCAGTCCTAAGCTCAATCGGATTAATACTTGCAATAGCTGTAATCATTTCAACATTCACAATTTCACAAGCTATGGAAATGCAGGTCGGTGACGAAATAGAAAAATACGGACCAAACATAGTCATAACGCCCAAAACCCAGTCAATCAGCGTTCCTTACGGAAACGTCGTCACAGGAAACGTCACAATCCCCGAAAGCACCATTGAAAGAATCCAAACCATCCCCAACAAAGCCAACATAAGAATTCTAGCACCCAAGCTCTACGGTCAAGTACAGTACGGAGGCGACACCATCCTCGTCGTCGGAATAATACCTGATAACGAAATTCAACTCAAGAAATGGTGGAGCATCACAGGAGACTTTCCAAGAAATGGCACAAACGAAGTTGTTTCGGGCTCAGCACTCCAATCATCGCTCAACCTGACAGTAGGCTCAACTCTTCAAACAAACGACGCCTCATTCCTCGTGACTGGGACTCTCAACGAAACAGGATCCGTTGATGATTATTCTATTTTTGTGCCTCTGTCTATGGCGCAGTCAATGTTCAACATAGTCGGGCAAATCAGCATAATAGACGTTGGAGCACTGTGCAAGGATTGCCCAGTCGAAATTATCTCTCAACAGATAATGGACGCTGTGCCTGAAGTCAGGGCAATTCCCGTCAAGCAAGCAGTCGAAACTAGGATGAAAGCCGTTGAACAAACAGCCAGCTTCTCCCTTCTCTTAGCCTCAATCATTATGGTAGTAGGCGTGGCGGGCATTATGAACACTATGTTGGCTTCTGTTCATGAGCGAGTAAAGGAGATAGGCGTGTTCGTGTCCCTAGGCGCGGACAACAGCCACCTGTACAAGATGTTCATCTTTGAATCCATATTTCTTGGCCTGATTGGCGGATTGATAGGCACTCTCGCTGGGTTTTTCTCGTCAATGTTGCTTGGACCTCTCTTCATAAACGTGCCGATAAATCCAGCGAACACACCGCTTCATCTTATTCCTGTCGTTATAGGCCTATCTGTTTCAGCATGTGTTGTGGCGAGCCTATACCCAACATGGAGAGCCTCTAGAATAGACCCTGTCAAAGCACTCAAGACGGTGTAAAAATGATCGAACTTAAGAGAATAACAAAAATCTACGAAATGGGAGACAGCCAAGTCCTCTCGCTTAACGACCTGAATCTAAGAATTGAAGAAAAAGGCTTCTTAGCTGTGATGGGGCCAAGCGGAAGCGGAAAATCCACACTACTCTACACTGTCGGAGGACTACTAACCCCGACAAAAGGCGATGTAACCGTGAAAGGAACATCAATCTACCAACTAAGTTCTCGGCAAAGAGCAAAATTCAGGCGGGAAAACGTGGGATTCATCTTTCAAACATTCGAGTTATTACCCTACTTGACTGCACAAGAAAACGTCATGCTTCCACTATACTTGTCGGGTGCCTCCGCACTTGAACAAGAAGAAGCCGGGGAAGAAGCCCTCGAACGGGTAGGATTAGAAAAGAGAGCTTGCCATAAACCAACTGAATTAAGCGGAGGCGAACAACAAAGAGTCGCAATCGCCAGAGGAATAGTGAACAACCCGAGCATTATTTTGGCTGACGAGCCCACGGGAAACCTAGACCAGAAAACTGGCAACGAAATCATGCACCTCCTATGCGAGTTGCATGAAAAAGACAAACTTACCTTGATTTTTGTTACTCACGACCCTTCGAAGGCCAAGCTCGCCAACAGAGTCGTTGAGATGCTTGATGGTCACATAGTGACAAGATAGAAACAAAAAAGGAGGTAACAAAATGGTCGCAAAGAAGAAATATGGCATCAAAAATCGGCCAACAAGCCAGCATTATGCGCCTATAAAGCATTCGAAGAAAAGACTATCCTCTGGCATGAAAACACTTCTGCTGTTATCCGTCGTTGCCCTAGTCGGAGTCGCTTGGATTTTTACATCGCAATCGGGACAGCCAACACAATCGGGGCAACCAACACAGTCTGAGCAACCAACGCAGCCGGAGCAACCAACACAAACAGGAACATCTTACCCCACTAACGTTGCAGGTGTCTCATACGCAAACCCCGTTATAACATCTAATGGCACCCGCGCCGCCCTGCCAGCCAGTTTCGTAAACTCAAAAAAACTCGTATTTATTGATTTGAAGCTCGAAAGACAGATGAATACTCTGACATACCAAGGTCGAACCATTCCACTCAGCATCTATAAAGACGGCAACTATCTGCCTCTGCTCGCCATTGCAACACCTCAGCAGAAAGTTATCACAGGAATCAGGGTCTGCGAACCCTGCGGCTCTTTCAGCTTTCACATAGTAGAGGGAAAATACTTGCAATGCGATGCATGCGGCACAAGATGGGATGTGGAAACCTTAACAGGTGTGAGCGGCGGTTGCACAAAGTACTCTCCGCCGACGCTTTCAGCTACAGTTGGGGAAAACATAGAAATTGACCTTTCTCCTCTGCAATTGAGAGTAACGGCGTAGCAATACGTAGTGATGAAGCTGAAGCAATAAGTATAGTTGGCTATTTTCCCTGCACCCTTTTTTCTCAATTCTAGCGTGTTAGACAATTGGTATTTCCAAGATGAGTCTGATTCTCATGCGCCCACATGGGTCAGTCGCTTTGTAGTTGAGACCACTATTACTGCGCCGAAAACTGCGTCCAGTGATCTTGTTGCAGAGGTTAAGCCTCTACGGTCCTAAGCCAAAAGTATGGTGGGGCTGCCCGTCCCCATACCCAAACGGGTTCAAATCCCCATCTAGGTAGAAGGCGTTAATCTCTTCAGAAAGGAAAAACAATAGTTAAGACCGAAGGGTTTGTTCTTGTTCGTCTGAGCTTGTCGACAATGTGGTACGTCAGATTTACGTTAGACTTTTTAGAGAGATAAGATCCAAGTAAATTGACTTCGGAGTTCATTAAGCGCCTTTCGGATGCTTATTCATCCAATCCGCAACAAATGCTTCTGCTTTTGATTCGGTCGCATACTCTGGTGATATTTTCCTGCCTTCTACATTATCATTTCTTACCATAGGAAACAGCATTGCCAGGTAGTGCTCTCCAAACTCCTTCTTTATAACAACGAGATTTTGTCCTGTTGTGGCATTTATATGGCCTCTCTGATTGTCTATCCTTCTCCAACCTTTCACTATTTTCATAAATCATTCCTCACGCGGACTATTTACTTCTTTTAGTTGGGAGTACAATTCTTCAATGTTACTGAGCGTTCCTGTTTTTCCAAGGCTCAATTGTCTTTCTCCTCTGAATGTGGACGTTCGTGCGTTCTCAATCTGAATCGTGTCCCCATTGGAGACGGATTCTATTTGCTCATTCCACAAGCACAGTTTGATTGTTCCGGTTTCGTCCGCTATCAAAGCGTGAGCTACGCTGACGCAGTTCCCAAACCGCGTAACGACAAGTCTTGGTCTTGGAATTTCCAGAACTTTAGCCCTCAAGTTAACATGGCTCATTCCAGTGCGCAAGTCTCTGATTAAAAGAGAATGTGATTCCCTATTTTTCTTAATTAGATATCTGCGAGGCATGTCGGTTTTCATAAAATTCTTAATTGGATTGCTTTGTTCTAGGAGGAGTCCCCTTAATACTGGAAATTGTGCAACAACTTTAGAGTCCTTCAAAATCAAAAAGATGACCTTGTCTTGTGTCTTACCGCGACATTCGATTGAAAGGCCCTCACACTTGGACTTTTGATTTTTTTCTGCTGAGATTAACGCATAAAAAAATTCGTCAGGGTTAACCTCATATTTTGCTGAAAGAAAAGCGAGATATTCGCCCGGTGACAATCTGTTTTTCAAAGTTTTTCTACTCTTTTTTCATGTGTTATTTTTTGTGAAGAAACCATCCTTGGACAATTTAAAGATCTCTTAGAAGGCTTAAGAGTTGATCTTTCTTGTTGAAGTCTTTGTTCTTTTCCGCTGCTAATATGGCACGTTGCACCCAACTTCTCAATTCAGAGTAATAGTCTATTTTAGGCGGATGCCTTCTTTCCGCTCTGCTGGTCCACGATTGCGTTGGCGTGCTTACCCCCTTATTTAATAATTCCATAGTTTTCACCTCATGTTTTTTAGTAGAATGGTTAAGAAAAATGACAAAATTTGTTATAGTCCCTTTTGTCAATATTTCTACGAGAATTCTACTCTTAATATAATACACTTGGTTGCATATTAACATATGTGAGATGTGTTCAATCGGGGCTGATTTTGAGGCGCTTTTCCAGCCGAAATGGCTTTTTTGTGTAAAAGGCTCTATTTAAACGAGTATAAATTGTCGGAGATAGCAAATGCGCGCGCGTTAGATTATGGAGGATGCATAAATGCTAGAATCAAGTAACAGGACCATCCTTTTATATAGTTCTAGAAACTCTCGGTCAGCGTCTGTTCTCTGATACCTTACTTTTCCCGCTATCGCATCTATTCGAATGAGATCATTTGAACTCATGAAATTCAAATATTGCCCTGATTGTGTGGAGCTCATATTACAGCGAGACATGATATTCGTGCTACTGGTTGGTTTGTGCAACTCTCTCAGAATCTCTGCTATAATGTCAAACTTGCTACGGTTTCCGGAGACTTCTCTCATTCTTAACATGCCATATTACCTCTCAGGCAAAAGCAAACCATTTCTAAGAAAACAGTCTTGCAATAACCTATCGGCACACGCTTTCCCAATATATCTCAGCATACCTTAAAAAGAAACGCATGAAGATTGATGTTCTATTTTCCAATGTGTGCCAAAAACATATATAGGAAATCTAATGATTTTAAAGAAGAGGCAATCAAAATGTCAAAAGATATTAAGCTTGAACGTGGAGTTAAAGGGTACAACATTATTAGGAAAAAATGTCCGAACTGCGGTGCCGATTTCGTCTTCAAACTTCATAAGAACGCAGTTCACGACGTAGGCGGAGACGCATTATATTATCCTGAAGAAAAAGTTGTTCGCTGTAAAGTCTGCATGAGCACATTCAAATACGAATCTAAAGACCAAGGGCTGAAAACCAAGTAAATCTGCTACGTTGCCAAACTCGCAGATTCCTTTGAGCATCGATATTTAACGCGCGCTAGTGCGCCAACGTTGTGTTTTACCGTCTTTTCTGTTTTTTTCCGCCACGAGCTCTTCTTGTTTGATGACCCTTTTGCCTATCAATCGTTTTTCCAACTCGTTTGTCTTTCTTACCCACCTTATATTATCTCCACTTAATTGTCAACAGTATTCTCCAAAATATATCTATTGTCCATAAAGTGCACGTTTGCCTATACTTAAGGAACTGAGGTTAAATTAAACTTGAGCGCACGCTAGCCGGATAGTCGGACTCTTTCTCCTATTGCTTGTTCAGGTATGTTCTTGTGGAATTTGGCTGTGACAACGTCTTTCTTGCCGTGCAAGCCCATGATTCTGCCGATTAAGTTGTTCTTTCCATATTTCAGAACCACTTTTCGCCCAATAAGCTGGCTTGCCTTAGAGACAGTATTTCACCTATGATATGGATGAGGCACCATTTTGGCGTCTATGTTCTAATGCATATTCGATAGTGCACTATCGTTCCATAAATAGGTGTTACTCTTGAGTATGTATGACTTCTCGATTTGAAGATACTCTGTTTATAAGCCGCGATGTGAAGTGTACTGTAGCGTGTAAGAAGCGATTTTTGCACAGCCGCATATCAGGAGTTGAAATAGTAAATGTATGAGAAAGAGATGCATAAGGCAGTCTGTGCTGATTGTGGAAAAGACTGTGAAGTTCCATTCAAGCCTGATCCCAGCAGACCTGTTTACTGTCGAGATTGCTATTCGAAACGAGGACCACCAAGAAGAAGATTCTAAGTTAAGCCTACAACCCTAGCTTAGTATCATTTTTCTTCCATTTTTCACATTTTAAATTACGCTCAAAATCAATCGAGGTGATTTACACGTCCCAAAAAAGAATGTTCGAAGTCACATGTACGGACTGTGGTCAAGCCACCACTGTGCCTTTCAAGCCTACTGCAGGAAAACCAGTTTACTGTAGAACATGCTATTCAAAACATATGCTCAATCGATCAGAAAATAAAAGTATGAACTTCAGTTTTAACCCGAAACAAGCATGGGCACGACGAGGAGACGACTGGAAAGGAAGAAACGAGCCAGAGTCCACCAATGTCTTCAACAGGTAATCTGACAACGCTTCATGAAAGACGATTCCTAGAGCGCTAAGACCAAAGGTCGAAATACTCGATGATCTGAGCATAAGGTATGTTTCAGATATGTTTTCACAAATTCCTGCACATAGACCTATATACTTGGCGACGCATCTTTTAGTGGTAGTTAGGATTCTCTAGAGGAAGAGTTCAGTCACAAAGTGGCTTTTTCTCTGATCGTTCTGACTAGTTAAGAATCTTGGCAACCATGTTCTCATGGTTCTGGAGGTGGAAACATTGGGTAAAAGGAAAATCATAACTGAAGAAACTTTGGAAAACATGTTGTTCCCAAGCCAAAACGATGTGCTAGGAATGGCAGTCAAGATGCTTGGCTTTGACCGAATAATGGTCAAGTGTCAAGATGGCAAGGAACGATTGTGCAGAGTCCGAGGCAAATTAAAGAGACGCGTATGGATCAGAGAAGGAGACATCGTGCTAGTTTCTCCTTGGGACTTCCAGTCAGACACTCGAGGGGACATATTCTGGCGGTACAGGAAGAACCAAACTGAACAATTGAGGCTCAAAGGCTACCTCACCATGTAGCCGCTCTGAAGTCTGCTTTGAATTTGACCCGATTTTCCAAATATGTGCAGCAAGGAGAAATAGATAGACAGACAACGATGGTTGTGGAACGCCTACGTCTAATTTGGTTTAAGTTCTGTGGTGGGGCTGCCCGGATTTGAACCGGGGTCTAGAGAGCCCAAGTCTCCAAGCCTAGACCAAACTAGCCGACAGCCCCTAATCGTAGGGTAACCTTAAGACTTCTAAAAGGGGAATTTAAAACATTCTCTTTGCAGAAAAATATGGATGGTGATTTTTAGTGTTTTCTCATTGTGCATTGGAGCACTTTGGGGCAGATTAGGCATTCGTCTGGAATAGGTGCTTCCCTAGGGATTGTGTTTAGGAATCCGAAGAAGCGGGCGCATTTGGCTGGTGAGTCGAAGACTTTTGGGTATTCGGTTGATTTGACGCTGACTATTTTCATGTTGTTTACTGTGATGTTTAGTTTTGACATGCAGTAGGGGCAAGCGTAGTATGTTTCTCTTGGGATTGTGGATGAGTCGGTTAAGACGGTTGGCTTGTCAAAGTGTTTTTCGCAGCCCTTGTATGGGCATTTTAGCTTTTCGTCGTGGACGTGTAGGTGGTGCATGACTCATCCTTCTGTGGATTATTACGGTTGTCTACATATATCTGTACTCGTAATATTTAATAAAGATTTCTGATCACAAAAACAACACAAATACACATCACCCGCAAGCAATCAAACCAAGCCTTAAAACCTCTTTTAGCAGGCGATTATGTTGCTCAAAGTCTAAATGGCACGCGTTTGAAGGCTGCGTACTTGAAGCAGCGAGATTTGAACAGTAAGCAAATTCCACACCCACCTGC
Organism: Bathyarchaeia archaeon; assembly: GCA_036514855.1. Classification (GTDB taxonomy): domain Archaea; phylum Thermoproteota; class Bathyarchaeia; order Bathyarchaeales; family Bathycorpusculaceae; genus DATBWI01. Next base: position 53,742 of record DATBWI010000084.1, read on the forward strand.
ACACAGACGTTAAATCTAGAGGTTGGAATCATATAAACTTATATAATAGCTGTTCGACGTACTATTTGGAGTGAGCTTACAATGGAAGCGATTCATGAGCCTCTTCATGAGCCTCAACTGGACACGATACTGATGGTAGAGAAAGCTATCTTAGACTCTGAGAATTATCCAACAAGGACAGAGCTCTGGAAAAGTTTGCCTCGGAAAGTCCAGTACCAAACTTTCAAACGCATATTGGACTATCTTGAGGCATCTGGAAAGATAGCATTCAACGGAAAAGTGATCATCTACACTGGCGTAAATAACCACAAGCTCCAAGCCCTCATGAAGTCAAGTGTTCGCGTTAGATAAATCACCTTTTTCTGTAGCCGAAAACCCTGTCGTACTCTTCATGAGACATCAAGTCTAGAATGTGCGGGCATACACCAAATCCTTCTTCATAGAATACTGTGTAGCACGACCGATACCCTTCAGGATGAGAGTAACGAAACAGTTTGTTCACGCTATAGCGTTCCATGTAGTGGGATGGAATCTGTTTTTTGCTGATTGACTCGCCTGCGAACATATTCTCTTTGAGCACGGTTTGCATGTCCTCAATCCATCTTCGAAACTTGGAATTGTGTTGCTTCAGAAAATCGTGAAGTTCCCGAGACCGAAAGACGGTAGAGGAAGGTTTGCGAACCATACAAGTCCATATAGTGACTGACCGCTTAAGATTTTACTTATCTTTTTCACCCCGAAAACGGAGCCGAAGAAGATCTGACTGAAAATTGGAGGCACAGAACTTGAACTGTCTGATTGGAGCCTCGGTCGGGCTTTGAACCCGAGACCTGCGGTTTACGAAACCGCCGCTCTACCAAGCTGAGCTACCGAGGCGCGCTTCTCTAGTGAAGCGAACGCTTATTTTTAAGATGTTCGGAATAACGTTTTAGGCTGCAATTAGCACCTGCAACAAAATGCAGTACTAGCAACAGCCGACACACGCAAAGATGCCGCATCCTTGCAGAGGAGAAAAGTAAAATGAAACCGCATGAAAGTCTGGGAGAAAGAAAAATAATAGAAATCATACAAGAAAACCTAGGCACTATGCCAAAAATGCCAATACCCTTTGGAGATGATGTTTCCGCATACGATATGGGGAATGGCAATCTAGCCGTGTTAAAGACCGACATGCTCGTTGACAAAACAGACATTCCGCCAAGCATGACTCTTTGGCAAGCCGCCCGCAAGGCGGTGGTTATGAACGTTAGCGATTTCGCTGCAAAAGGCGTCAAGCCCCTAGCAATACTCGTCTCGTTGGGGCTGCCGAGGCACCTAACCAAGAAGGACGTAGAGCAGATTGGAAAAGGATTGAACGCTGGAGCACGCGAATATGACGCGTACATTATTGGCGGAGACACGGGCGAAGCATCGGATCTGGTGATCAGCCTTTCACTATTCGGAATTGCGGAGAAGAACAAGGTGATGCTACGAAGTGGTGCAAAGCCGGGAGATATTGTGGCGGTCACTGGGTTTTTCGGTAAACCTGCCGCTGGCTTGAAAATCCTAATCAACCAGCTAAGAACAACAAAGAAAATTCGACAGGTTCTCGTTGAGTCAGTTTTGATGCCTCAAGTTCGGTTAGAGGAAGGTTTAGCCTTAAGCCAAACAAAAGCCGTGACATCAGCGATTGATTCAAGCGACGGTTTAGCATGGAGCCTGCATGAAATTTCAAGGGCAAGCAAAGTGGGCTTTCTAATCGACAAGCTTCCAGTTGCAGGGGAAGTTGAGCAATTCGCTAAAGCAAACAAGCTAGACCCATCGGAGTTGGCGCTTTACGGCGGAGAAGAATACGAACTCGTTTTGACGCTTAAGCCTAGCCTATGGAGGAAAGCTCAGGAAGCCGTTGAACATGTTGGCGGAAGTCTCATTCAAATAGGAAAAGTAACTGTGGAAAAAGAGGTTTGCTTAGAGTCTAATGGAAAAAGACGCCGTATTGAAGCGCGAGGCTATGAGCATTTCAAAAGCGTTTAGGCTTTTGCCTATTTTTCAGTGTCTCTGGCTTTTTTGTGTTTCTTGACTATTGTAACTGTGGGAGTTTGGTTTAACTGGTGAATTTGCGCGTTTGGAAAGAGTTGCTCAATTTCTTTTCGAACTTTCGCCATGTCCACTTCCCCATAAGTTCTTATATCAACTATTGGCTTGTTGTTTTCATCATAATCCACTGAGAACGTGTAGCCTGAGCCTACTTCGATTTGTGTAGGTTCCAGTTCGAAGGCAGTTTCTCCGTGTTCCGCTTCGGCTACGGGGGTTTCTGATTCGCGTTTTTGTTTGCGTTCTGCCATGTTAACCACGAATCAACGAAAGTGCAGATGAGGATTAAAGGGTTGTTAATGATAAATATTGATTGCAAGTTCGTGACTGGGTTATAATGTGGCTTTAGAGTCTAGAAGGTAGTTTATGATGGTTATGCATGAAGCCGCAAGATAAGGGGTTTTTCCAAGAGAGACTTTTTCGCCGTAGCGAAGAGCGAAGCCTTCAACCTTTTTAGGCAGCCCCACATGGTCGCCTAAAACGAAGACCGGATTATTGCCTATTTCAGTTTTGGAGATGTTTTTGCCCGTTTCTTCAAGAACATAGATTTGCGTTTCCTTTGCTTTAGCCTTAATCAATGCTTCAAAGCTTGTTTTTTCTAGGCTTATGCCCGGATGCGATTTGCCGGAAAGTATTTTCTTCAGTATCATAGCCCATGTTTGTTGGTCTGTGCGCACATCGTAAAGTGTTGCGCCTTCAATTTTTAAATACAAGGGCGGGTTTGATGGACCATTTAGAATCGTGTGGAACGTGGTGTCTTTGCGGATGGCATGTGAAAGGAAGAGGCTGGCAATTGTGCATTCATAGGCAATGTCTAAGCGTCCGGCGTCGTGGAGATTTAGCCACTTTGAATCAGTACGGCCTAGGCGAGAATAGAGAATGAATTCGCACAATGATGTTTCCTCGTGGCAATAATAAGAGGATTGTGAGGGGATATAACTTGTCGCTTCGAAATCAGCGCTTTTTTGGAATAGCTTTTAACGTTGATCTGCGATATATGGTATTGTGATGTAAGAGTGGGTTATGTGAAGGTGAAGGTCAAAGTTCGCAACATTCATAAGCCTGAACTTGAGGCGGAAGCGGAGTTGCTTGTGGATACTGGTGCTATTTACACTATTTTGAGACGTGAAAGGCTTAGTGGGATTGGTGTTGAGGCTAGGGATAAGAGACGGTTTAAGACTGCGGATGGGCGTGTTATTGAGCGGGATTTTGGCGCTGTTGAATTGGCGATTAAGGAGCATAGTACGTATTCGGTTGTGGTTTTTGGAGAAGGTTCTGACGCTGAAGTCTTGGGCGTTACGACATTGGAGGAACTTGGCTTGCAGGTGGATCCGGTGACAGGAGAACTGAAGCCTTTGGAGATGCTTTTGTCATTTTGTCGAGTGGCGTGGATATGTGAAGGAAAAGAAGCCACGTTTGTTGCGTGAGACATGTAAGCAGATGCTTGTCGAAAGGCATTAACTTTTTTAACTTAATCATAGAAATTACTCCAGTTATTGTTATTGCCGGATGAGAAGAAATCATGTCCAAGGAACGTCCCACAGAACAAACTTATGCAAGCGATTTGAAGGAATGGATAGGTCAAATAATACGAGAAGATAATCTTCCGTTTAAATCCGTGAAGGTTGAGATGGTTAAGGAAAGAAAACGGGCGGACATCCTCGTTTTTGATGAAAATGATAATTGTATTTTCATTATCGAAGTCAAACGACCAGAAGAAGCAGATGCGCCTTATGACCCAAAAGTCCTCGAGCAAGTGACGGAATACGCTAGGAAATACGAGCCTAATCTAAGGCATTTTGCAACACACAACGTGAATTTTCTGGTTCTTTGGGACTCGATAACTCTTAGACCCATAGATCAGTTTGCTATTACTTACTTGACTCAGCTTGATGAATATCTGAGGAAAACTGATGAGATACGAGACAGTTTCCGTAGGTTCCTTAAGCGGTATGTAAAGATTTTGCAAGGTGAACCGCCTAAAAGAATTGACGAAAGCATAGCCGAGGTGCTGCACAACTACATTAGGGGAACAGTCAACAGTACCGACTTGGTGAACGGTCTCATAGACAGTTATGTAAAGGATGTCAAGTTTAGAAAGAATTTTGAAGTTTGGCTTGCTGATAATGGTTGGGAAGACCCACGAGGCGACAAGAAGAAACTTGAGAACTATTGCATGATACTAGCCAAACAATATACATACATATTTGTGAATAAAATATTGTTCTACAATGTTCTAAGAGAACGGTATCCTAGTCTTACAACGATTGCCCTGCCTAAAGGACTGACATCAGCTAACTTCTATACCTTGCTGCAAACGTATTTCGACATTGCAATCAAAGAATCAAAGAACTACCAAACTGTCTTTAAAACCAACTTTGTTGACAAGATTCCGACACCAACCAACACAATAAACGAATTGTTGAAAATCATACAATACTTGCAATCGCTTGATTACTCGGTCCTCGGCTATGACATAATAGGCAAAGTGTTTGAGAAACTGATTCCCAAGGAAGAAAGACATAGACTTGGCCAATATTTCACTCGTTCAGACGTAGTCGATTTGATAATTGGATTCTGCGTAAAAGATGCAAATTCGGTAGTTATGGATCCTGGGTGTGGCTCTGGAACTTTCTTAATTGAATCCTACTATAGACTGAAGTGCCTCGAAGGAAAGAAAACTCATTCTCAGTTGCTCGAACAGCTTTGGGGAATTGACATAGCAAAATTTCCTGCACACCTTAGCACAATAAATCTGGCCATTCAAGATTTGTCTGTTAGAGAAAATTATCCCAACATAATCTACAGAGACTTCTTTGAAGTCTTTCCAAGGACACAGGTGAAAATAGGCGTGCAGAATACTCTTCACGCTTATGGCATACCCAAGTCAGAATCCACTGTAACAGTTAAGGGATTGGATAAAGCCATAATTGAAAAACGGCTACCTCTTATGACCGCTGTGGTAGGAAATCCGCCATTTACACGACAAGAAGAAATGCGCGAAGAAATTTTTGGGCGAGACTATAAAGAGGAAACACTTCTTGCTGCAATAGAGAGAGATTTCCCCAAGATTGACCTATCGCTTAGGGCAAGCATCTATGCATACTTCTTTGTTCATGGTCTGAAATTCTTAGACGTAGGAAGTAGATTAGGATTTGTTACGCTGCGGTCATGGCTGGACGTAAATTACGGTGAAGCTCTCAAGAAATTTTTCTTAAATCATTGCAAAATTTTAGCTATTGTTGAATCTAAAGAGGAAAGATGGTTTCATGAAGCGCAAATGCTACCTTGCTTAACAATCCTTGAAAACTGTAACTCAAAAAAAGAAAGAGACCAAAACCTTGTCAAGTTTGTCCAATTGAAATTGCCTATTTCAAAGGTGGTTCCTCCTATATTGGAAGAACGCGACATGATCAGAGAAATCTGGAGATGGAAAGAAATAGACTCATTCGTTAATGAGATAGAGAATGCCGAGAATCTTTTTGAATTCAAAGAAGTTGAGTTTTTTAGACGAAAAATAAGGTTTTATGAAAACGATAAGTTCAAAATAGTCATGGTTGACCAAAAAGACCTGAAGAGAGATACTAAATGGGGAAAATATCTGGCTGCTCCTTCGGTATTCTTTAGACTACTCGAAAAATCGAAAGATTTTGTTATACCCTTGGAAAAGATAGCAGATGTTAAATATGCAATAAAGACAGGCGCGAATGAGTTTTTCTGTTTTCCAAACCGATTCTTCAAAATCAGAGAAGAGGGTCAATGCATAGTCTTAGTGGACAAGGGTACTGGGAAGGACAGATTTTGGATTGAGAAGGAGTATCTAAGCCCAGTCTTGAACAAGATTAAGCCACATAAGAGCATTGCTGATCTCCAAAAAGATGGATATCTTTTGACTGTCCGAGAAAGCAAAGACAAGCTTAGAAATGAGAAAAAGAAAGTGTTGGAATATATTGAATATGGAGAAACGAAAGCGCATACTTGGAGAAACAGAAATTACCGAGGATATCATGAAAGGCCAACATGTGCATCAAGAACTCCTTGGTATTCGCTTGACGACAGGCCGAAGAGTGCTATTTTATCCCCAAGCATCTTTTGGGGCAGACACATAGTCTTCCGCAACAAGAAAAATTTCTACGCCACTGATTGTCTAGATGAAATAAGGCCCTTTCAAGAAAAATATTCAATTATCTTGGCGGCTCTGCTCAACTCAACCTTTGCAGCATTGTTCTATGAGTTTAGTGGTCGATACATTGAGAACAGAGATAAAACCATATCCAATGAAATAAAGATATATGAACTAAGAAGTATTCTTTGCATAAATCCAGCAATAATCGAAAAGAAGTCTCCAACAGTTTTGCAGGAACTCGAAGATGCCTTAACAGGGATTGAGAACAAAGAAGTCAAGCCTCTCTTTGAAGAAATAACCTCACCTGAGAGGAAGAATCTTGACCAGATAATATTCTGCAAGATTCTCGGTTTGACAGAAAGCGAAATGGAAGATATCCGTAGCAACGCTGGCTCACTTTTTAGGCAACGAATTGAAAGATTTTCTGAAGCAAGGTGAGTGCAAACAAACGCATGAAACCTCACACAAAACGGTCAGAACAGAACAATATAAAAAAGAAACCAAGCAAAAACCATCAACCAAGGTCAAAATCCTCAAGAATTCCAATCTATTTATAGAGGGAGGGGCTAGACAGTTCAGCGCAAACTCTTCTTTGCAGAAACCCTCCATAAACCATTAACAGATAACAAGCGCCTCAACACATCATTGACAAATCAAACTTCTGATACCCGCTTTAAATTCCTCCAACGCAAAGCTTCTAAACAAAAGGAGGAAAAACCCACACCTAAACCTAACCAACAATTCAAGCTATTTATAAGGGGGCTATAGGCTATCCACACACATAAACAAGAGTCCTAACCGATTCTGAGCCAGCGAATTGTCTGACAAAATCTTTAGTTTGGATAATGCTTAAATTGTCAGCCTATCTGCTTAGTATTAGGTGAAGCT
>DATBWI010000085.1:0-22293 GCA_036514855.1 Bathyarchaeia archaeon
GCTTCGACCTTCTCTATGTTATGCGCGCTTATCCATCGTCTTTTGCCAATGACCATCCAGATTCTGTTTTGCAGCTGCGAAAAGTGTAACGGTTTCATTTGTAAAATCTCAAAAATCTTGCTTGCATACGTCATCTTTCCATAGTCAACACTCGCCGGTAGCATTTCATTTTCTTCGATCTTTATCCAGCCTAACGGGTAAGATTGCATTTTCGCGTTCCTCAAATACTTCATATATCCAAGTTCGCGTAGATTCCGGCGTTTTTCTCTGCTTCTCTGTCTTACTGCCTGAGGAAACTCCACTATAACTTTCCGGATTTGTCCAAGCGAGTTCACGATAGGCTCCAATTCATCCTTTTGCTGGATGCAGAAAACAATGTCCGGTTTTAGTTCCTCAACTAGTTGTATCTTGTATTTGATGGCTTCCTCTCCCTGAACCCACCCGTCCGTGTTTATGACAAGCAAGTCTGGGTTGGCATCCACAACCTCTTTTCTCAGAGCTGCCAAGCCTTTGATCACTTTGTCTGCAGCTCCGCTGGGCGACGTGACGCCTATAAAAAAGGCGTTTTTCGCCTTCAGATCAAACAGGTCCGCTATTGGCTTTGTAACAAAAGTATAAGCCACTGCACATGGTGGTCCTATGTCTGACTGCCCCAAATCCCCATCCAAAATCGCTATTTTCTGCTTTAAAGGCAACAGTTTGTTCGCTAAATATGTGCAGAAACTTGTTTTTCCCGAGTCAACCGTGCCCAGCACCATCACAGTGATCGGCTTATTTTGAAAATGCGAAATTTCCTCGAATGATTCAATCCATGATATTGGAACGGTGTCTCCTTCAACTTCTTCAGTGTTCGCGTTTTCTCCTAGCGAAATTTCAAAAGTAGCTTTTTCGTGCACTGCGAAAGGTAGTCGCTTGCCTTCCCGTATTACAATTTTCCCGCTTTTGTTCAGCATGGAGCCGAATACTTCGACGCTACCAGAGGTCACTGCAACGGAAGCTGGGCCATCAACGAGAAGAGTTTTGCCTGCCTCAACTGTTTGGTTCACTTATCTTCCTCCTTGTGAATTGGTGTCCGTTTCGTCCAGCTATTTTTATGGCTGAAACAATATCTCTCAGTCCTCTTCTATGCTTGCTTTCACTTAGTGAACTGTTTGTTCCGGCTTCACTCACGCTTTCCAGCACCACACTTGAAGGCAATGCAATATCTAAAGCCCCTAAAAGCTTTTCTTTGTAAGCCGGAACTCCGTCGCCGATTTTCACTGAAACCGAAGTTGCCAGAGAACCTAGATTCTTAAGAATCTTTGCGATTTTCTCCAGTGTCTCTTCGAAGCTAAAGCAGTTTTCTGTTTCCACCACTTTTCCGTCGGCTAACACTGCTAGTCCAAATACTTCCCCAGGGTCTACGCCTATCACTATCTTTTCGTAGTGTTGTTTTCCCTGAATAATCTGCAACGCTTCATTTATTACCGATTCTGGCTCCGCTCCATCTTTGTAGGCTAACACGTTTTCATGGTTTATTAGATGTTTCTCCTGCTCAGTTGTTATGACAACCTGAATCTCCATTGGGACAGGTTCGTTTGGGACTAAGCTTAAAAACGGTGTGTTCTTCCTTTTTAACTCGTTGACGATCAAGTAGTAGGCCTTTCCCGAAACAGTTACGACAGCAATCTTGGGTCTCATGAATCCTTCCTATTCGTGTAAATGCAACTTAAAACAAGTTATAAGTTTCGCGACTTATATTCGTTGACGTGCAAGACGATGCTTCACAACATTTCAACTGGCTGTAAAACAATCGACAGAGCCCTAGATGGAGGCATCCCGCTCAAAAGTGTTAGTTTAATCTATGGAGAAGCAGAAACAGGAAAAACCACTATCGCTATGCAATGCGCTATAAACTGTGCAAAGCATGGTTACAAAACGCTGTTTATAGACTGCGACGGCACGTTTTCTGCGCAGAGGCTCTCCCAAATTGCCGCTGAAGACTTTAAGCAAATCTCTGACCTAATCATTTTGGTAAAGCCTAACAGTTTTCGCGAACAAGCAACACTAATAGATCAATTAACGGATTACATCGCTACGAACTTCGGGCTCGTGGTCTTTGACACCATCACTTCGCTTTATCGCGCGAAGGTTGCAGACGACTCTGAAGAAACATTTAAACTGAATCGTGAACTAAACAGAGAGCTAGCATCCATAGCGCAAATTGCAAGAACCCAGAACATCGCCATCTTGGCGACGAGTCAAGTCAGGAGTTCTTTTAAGGAGATGTACGGTAGCGTAGAACCAGTGGGCACGAGAGTTCTGAAGTTTTGGGCAGATATAATAATAGCCCTGAAGCCTACGGAGGAACGGCAAGTGATCAGGGCGATTTTGGAAAAAGCTCCAAAAAAGACAAAAGAGATTCAGCCCTTAACATCATACCTAAAAATAGATAAAACAGGGATGCATGAACACCCAGTTCATTGATGGTTGTGGAAATGGAGATAGCGCAATTAATAATCCAAGTATTAAAATTCATATTTCCCGCCTACTGTGCGAACGCTCTGCCTGTGCTAGTTGGCGGAGGTCTTCCGTTGGACTTTGGAAAAAACTTCGTTGATGGGAAACCGCTTTTTGGCAAGAACAAGACTTTCCGCGGCTTCTTTTTTGGACTGGCAATTGGAACCGCTGTGGGTTTGCTAGAGAGTTGGCTTTTCAACTATCCTATTCTCTTCGGCTTGCTCTTGTCCTTAGGCGCCTTGTTAGGGGATTTGTTTGGAGCTTTCGTAAAACGACGCCTCGGAATTGCTCCAGGCGGATTGTTGCCCGTTGTTGATCAAGTTGATTTCATAGTAGGTGCGCTAGTGTTTTCGCTTCCTCTGCAAATTGTTTCTTGGGAGCTTGCCGTGGCGGTGCTAATCATAACTCCGCCGATACATGTACTCACTAATTTTGTAGCGTACAAGCTGGGTTTGAAAAATAATCCTTGGTAGAAATCCTATCGCGTTAGCCTGTGAGTTTGATTTGTATCACAGCTTCGAGGAATATGTAGGACATGAATAGGAGAACAATGCCACCTAGAAACATCATGTAGGCTTGTCTCGGTTTGTAAGCGTATTTAGTGCTTTGGTACATGGATATTAACCCGACAGTGCCCAGAGTATAGAGAGTTGTGGCGACTATGCTGTCACTCACAAATTGTTCTGACAACCGCGGATAGAGGAATATGAAGCGTCCGCCATAGTAAACGGCTGGTAACGGCTTCATTATTATGCTGTAAAGGCCGCCTCCGAACAAGAATATGGCAATTCCAATGGCTACTACCGAAAGGATGAGCGTTGAGGGTTTTGTGGTTGAAATTCTATAATAGAATCTGTTCATGGAATAAGGCAATGATGAGAATGTTTTCTTAACTTTCCGCGACATACTCATTTCCTCCATTTTTCATTGACCATTCAGCTACTTCTTTAGCCCATTCTCCTGTTAAGGGATTGTTAGCAATCATACTTAAATACTCTTTCCAAGTGATACCCATGGCCTTTTTCCATTGATCATACTTTTTGATGATGTTGCCATAGGCATTTGCATGTAGCTCGCAATAAACTTTCTCATTAGCTTCTCTGCCGCGGATTGTGCATTTCAATCCTTTTCTTTCTCTCCTCTTTTGACGGGCACTCAGGGTTGAAACAAAGTGTCCATGGACGTTTTCCTTTGATTCGAACATAGACTGTGGGCCATCCGCATCGGCGGCAACTCCGTCCAAGCGGCTTTACCGTGCCTCTTTGCGGAAGAGGGAATGATGTTTTGCATAAGCCTTTGAAATAGTTTGTGCAGCCGACGAAACGTTTGCCTGTTCTTCGCGAGTATAATGTTGTTAGTTTTCCGGTTTTGCAAACGGGGCATGTGCCGATGACTCTCTCGTCTAGTTTTGCCTTTATGACAGCGTTGCTTAGTTGTTCACCAATTGTCTCTTCCTTTTCCTTTAGTTGTTCCATAACTGGCTTTAGAATTTCAACAGCATCAGTCAGCACGTTTTCTCTTTTTTCGCTGTTGGCTTGGATTTTGTTCATTTTTTCTTCAAGTTCCTTTGTCATCTTTATTGATACGACTGTTGGGCAGTATTTCTCCAAGACTTCTAGAATTTCAAAGCCGAGGTCTGTAACGACTATTCTTTCGTCTCGAACGTATTTTCTGTCGTAGAGCGTCTGTATAATATCTGCTCTAGTTGCTTTGGTTCCGATTTCGTTTTTCTCCATTTTCTTGAGTATGCTGCTTGGGTTGTATCGTGATGGAGGTTGTGTAAACTTGTCTTCTACCATCACTTTTCTAACGTTGATTGTTTGCCCTTCTTGCAAGGGTGGCAATGCAGCTTCTGATCTTACATATGGTTCGTAGAAGCGTAGCCATCCTTCTTTCAAGGTTTGCCTTCCGTTCAGGTAGAAGTGGTGTCCGTTCACATTGATGCAGATTATTATGCTTTGTTTTATGGCTGATTCGTCGAATGCCGCCATGAACCGTCGGACGATTAGGTCCCACATGTTTCTTTCAGAGCTGTCCAATGCTCTTTCTGGTGTTTTTCCTGTTGGATATATGGCTGGGTGTGCAGGGTCTTCTTTCTTTCCTTCTTTAGGTTTCAACTCTGGCTTTGCAAGAAGCTCTGCAGTCAACTTCCGGTATTGAGGAAGCTTGCTTAGGTTTTTCAGTATGGCTTCATAGTTTATGGCTGGCGGAAGTTTTTGGCTACTTGTTCTTGGATATGAGATTAGCGCGTCCAGGTACAGGCTTTGTGCAATGTTTAAGGTGCGTCTAGGCGCGTATCCAAATACCCTGTAGGCTTCGGCTTGCAGTGCTCCTAAATCGAAGGGCAATGGTGGAGATTGCTGGAATTGTTTGATGTCGATTTTTTCTACTGTTCCATTCTTCCCTTTGCACGCCTCTAAGACCGTTTCTGCTTCTTTTCTTGTCTCGATTGGTTTCTTCATGTAGTCTGCTTCAAGCTTCTTCCCATCTATCTCAACCGTAGCCTTGATTTCCCAGTAAGGCGTCGGAACATGGCTTCTGATACTTTTCTCTCTCACGGCGAGGAACTTTAGGGTTGGTCCTTGCACTCTTCCTGTGCTTAGCGTTGCATATTTTCCGCTCCATTTTTTTGCTGCTATCGTCAATGCTCTTGAAAGGTTTATGCCATAAAGCCAATCAACTTCATGCCTTGTTCGTCCAGCTTCTATGAGGGCGAAATCTAAATGCGGGAGCAGCTTTGCATATGACTTCTGAAGTTCATCATCAGTCAGCGTCGAGTATTTCATGCGTTTTGATTCATTTTCCTTGTTGCCGCATGCGTATTTTAGTATGCAATAACCTATGATGCTTCCTTCAATGTCATAATCGCACGCGTCAATGAAAGCGTCAGCGTCCCTCGCCAATTCCGAAATAGTTTCAATCCATACACGGATTCCTTTTGCTCTTTTCTCAGCTATGTATCTGGGCACCCATTTGAAACTGAAAACTGGATAATAGTTTCTTTCGCTTTTTTCTCCGGCAACTGTATATAAATGTCCTATGGACGGGGCGACAACTATTTCTTTGTCACGTTTAGCCACGTAATATGGGACTCCGTTGTGCACTATTTTTTGAGGTTTTTGCTTAATGTCTAAAGCTGAAGCTATTCTTTTGGCAGCATCAGGTTTTTCTGTGATAATCAGAGTGTATTTTCCCATTAAAGACAAACCAAATGAACATTTGGGTGTTTCAGAATTAGCTTTGTTGGCGAAGTTAAATGTTTTTATGTGTCGCCTTTTCAAGTCGGTGTTTTGGTTAGATGGCTCAGACGTCGAAATCCAAATGGAAAGCCTAATCTGTCATAGGCTAATAGGATGTTCTGAATGGAGTGCCATGTAAGTTTGGATCCAGCCACGAGACGCATTACTCTTGATCGTATTCGAACGCTTTTTCGTCTAGCTAGAAGGATTATTCATGAAGATCCCGTTTTAGCGCAGCGTTACGTGCATATCGCTCGTAGAATAGCCATGGCGGCTCGAGTTCGTTTGCCAACCGAGTATAGGCGCCAGGTTTGTCGGCATTGTAAAAGTTTCATTTTGCCCGGGGTTAATTGTCGTGTGCGGATAAAGCAACGCAGGGAACCTCATGTGGTGGTTACGTGTTTTATTTGTGACAAGCAGACGCGGATACTTCTTAAGAGAGAAGAGCAGATGTTAAAGCCATGAGCAAGCTGACTGCTGGCATGAAGCGCCGCATCAAACGCGAATTAAGCTTGGAGAACCCCACGATCCGGATTGGTAAGAGTGGCGTTTCTGAGCAATTGTTGGGCGAAATTGAGAAGCAGTTGGAGAATAAGGAGATGATCAAAGTGAAGATTTTGAAAAGTGCTCTTGCAGCGGATGAAGCTAAACAGATTGCCGTGGGAATCGCTGAAAAGGCAGAAGCGTTTCTCGTAGAGGTTAGAGGTCACACTTTCATGCTGTACAAAAGGCGTCGGAAAGTGAAACCTCCATCAGCATAGATTCAAGTAATGGACAGGTTTCATCGTTGTAGCCAGAGAACTTTTATATTTGGCAATTGATTCTACTGAGGGAAAAGACAAGAGGACATCAAGCTTTGCTGACTCCAAACGACGTGCCAGCATCTAAACTTATCCGAAAACTAGCCGTTTACCTAAAGGAAAATGTTGATCAGATTAATCCGCCTCAATGGGCAAATCTCGTGAAAACTGGCGTGCACATTCAAAAACAGCCGCAAAACCCGGACTGGTGGTACACGCGATGTGCATCTTTGTTGCGCAAAATCTATGTGCATGGATCAACTGGTGTGGAAAAACTGAGAGCCGAGTACGGAGGACGGAAAGACCCAGGCGTCACGCCGGAACATGCGAGGAAAGCAGGTGGCGCAATAATACGAAAGGCTCTTCAACAGCTTGAAGCTGCGGGGCTTATTGCAACGGTTAAGCCGCATGGAAGAAAAATAACCAGGGAAGGAAGAAAGCTTTTGCAGGAAATTGCAGAAGGGATTAGCAAGGAGCTAGCCAAGGATTATCCTGAACTTGAGAAGTACCAAAAAGGCGAATAAGAATGTCTGATGAGGAGCTGGAAGAACTTCGCAGAAGGAGACTTTCAGCATTGCAACATAGAGTTTCTGAAGAGCAGAGGCAGGTGCAGGCGGAAGAGCAACTCGAATCGCAGAAGCAAGCGTTGCTGCGAAAAATATTGAGTCCAGAAGCCAGACAAAGATTGGCTAACCTGAAAATGGTGAGGTCAGAGTTCACGGATCAGCTTGAACTGCAGCTAATACAGCTCGCCCAGCAGGGAAAACTTCCGATACCTTTGTCAGACGAGCAGCTAAAGCGGATACTTGTCCAGTTGCAAGCTCAAAGGCGCGAAACAAAAATAAGAAGGGTGTAATAATGGCTCGAAACAAACCGACAGCTAAAAAACGGAGGCTCGCCAAGGCGGGAAAACAGAAGAAACCTGTTCCCACATGGGTGATAAGCAAAACCCTTGGAAAGTTCAGGGCCAATCCGAAGGGCAGGAGACGTTGGCGGACCAGAAAAATAAAGGCATAGAGGAAATGCTGATGGAAAAAGAGAGCGAGAATGAGCAGGAAAAACCCGAAGTTGAGAAAGAGGAAGCCGAAGAATTAGCCGAAACTGCTGAAGAAGCGGAAGCTGAGGAAGAGACTGAAGAAGCTCCGCAAGAGGAAATTGCTGAAAAAAGCGCAGAGGAAGCGCCCAAGCCAATGGAAGAAACGCCTGTAACAGTTGAGGAAGAGGAAGCGAAGCCGTCAGCGCGCAAGAAGAAGGCAGAAGAGGAAGAGGAGATTGTTGAAGAGAAAATCTACACGATTCCGTTGGGCAGAGCGTGGATTAGGCCTGCGAATAAGAGGGCGCCTAGGGCTATGAGGATGATTAGGAGTTTTGTGGTTAAGCATATGAAGTTTGGAGCGCGTGGGGAGGGAGAAGAGGAGGAGACGGAGGAGCCTAAGAAGCTTATTGTTAGTAATGAGGTTAATGAGCGGGTTTGGGGGAGAGGGATAGAGAAGCCGCCTCGCAATATTCGGGTGAGGGCTGCGAAGGATAAGGATGGTAATGTGACTGTGTATTTGGCTGAAGGCGACTAGGCGTTTGTGTGGGCAATTGCGGACAGCCCATTCATTTGAGACCTGATGTTAAGATTTTATCAGGATTTCGCTATTCTGTGAGCGTGTTTAGAAGCAAATAATGGAATAAGTCAAGCGCATCTAGATTGGCGTACTCTATCAAGATTAGGCTTTTTGCCCATTGATAAGTTAGCGTCGATTTTGCAACGTTAAAAGAATTCATGGTGGTGGGGGTCTTCTTCCTAATATCAAGGGTATTTGCAGTGTTTGATTGTTTCTGAATATGCTTAGGGTGATTGTTTCTCCTGGCAAAGTGTTCGCTTCAAGATAGCTTGACATTTGATCCCCATTCGCAATGCGAGTTCCATTTATTCCAATTATTATGTCTCCGCTTCTCACGCCGGCATTAGCGGCGGGTCCGCCTGACACGACGCTGGCAACTCTCCAACCGTAAGTTATGCTTATGCCCAAATCTTGAGCTGTTGCATAGTCCATGTCTGCTCCATTAACTCCAAGATACGGATGGTCTTGATATGTGCCGTTAATTATCAAAGCGGGTATTTCTCTAAGCATCGTGTTAGACGGAATGGCGAAGCCTAGTCCCTGAGAACCTGAAACTATGGCAGTTGTTATACCCACAACTTTGCCCAAATAGTTTAACAATGGTCCTCCGGAGTTGCCAGGATTTATCGCCGTGTCAGTCTGTATTATGTTAGCTATCATGAACCCTCCGGCGAACTCCTCGGTAATCGTTCTTCCAAGAGCGCTAACCGTACCAGTCGTCATTGTACTAACCAAACCAAACGGGTTACCTACGGTCACTACAATGTTGCCTACTTTCAAGATTGAGGAATCAACGATTTCCAGAGGCTTAAACTCAGACTCTGGAGCGTTGACCGTGAGCACGGCAAAATCTGCGTATGGGTCTGTTCCCTTCACCGTTGCCGCGTATCCGTTTCCATTCGAAAACGTCACGCTTATCTCGCTCGTTCCAGAGACAACATGATTATTCGTGAGCACAACTATTGTGCCCGAATAGTTATAGACGAATCCTGAAGCCTGAATTGTCCCGTTAACCGTGGTTCCCTGAATCATCACCACAGAGTCTCTGGCATTATCATAGATTTCTGACAGCGTTGTACCGTTCTGTTCCAAAGCCTCAACCTTGGCCTGCAAAGCCTGCACTTCAGATTGAAGTTCCTGCAATAACGCTATTTTATCAATCGGATTCCCAGATGTGCCGAAGTTCACCGCGAGCATCGCAATGTCCAAAATGTCTATTGTTCCATCATCGTTTAAATCCACCCAAGGGTCATACTGAGGCGACGCAACCTGACTTCGCGACGGCAAAATCATAAAGAGTGTGACTGTCAAAAATAAAGTGATCAGAACCGCTGCGGCTAAATGCTTCTTCTTTCCTAACAATATTTCACCTCCTTCTTTTCATCAAAGCCACGCAAGCATTGTCGCCCTTATCATTCTACAGGAGTCTGAGCGGTTCTTCCCTCGTAACAGCCACCATCTCCTCCGTGGTCACTACATCAGCTGAGTCGATAGACATTTTCATAGCCACTCTCTTGCTGGGGGCTTCGAATATCATAACTGTGTCATCGCGTCCAAGAGTCCAGTAAAATCCTAAAACCTCGATCTTATGTTTTTCAAAAACGTCCAGCATTTTAGTTATTCCTAAAGGCGTTCCCCCAGTAGGTTTCTTCTTAAGTCTGCCACGACTTACAAAGATCAACACAGACACCTCCACATCTTGATTGAAGAGTGTGGAAAGATTTACTTAAATTAGCGTGACTGTGCATTTACAGTAACAAAAATGTCCATCATTTGCCCCAGTCATTGGGATAATATGATCAAAATGAATATTTCAGTGTGAAAGCGCCAATCTTTGTAATAGGTTTAATTTTGAGAAACAAAAACTATAAACCTCAGACTAATACTATTGCAGAAGCAAAAACCTCAGAGAAACCCTTCTCCAAAAGTGAAAACAAGCATGATAAACGAAACCCAAAATTTGCAGGCTGATAATTACTCATGCAGTGTCAATCGCAAGTCGAAAACCTTCACAAATGTAGCTTCTACGCTCAGCGTGTCTTCATTCAAATTCAGTTTGGTTGGAGGAGACTGATTTTGGCTATTTACCTGTACAACCTCGTCGGCAGCCAAAGCATAGGCGTCTACTCATTAGCTACTGATGAAATACTCATTGTTCCAAAGCTAGTTCCGTCCAAGAAAGCTGAAAAAATGGCGGAATGGTTGAAAGTCAAAGTGATACACACGTTAGTAGGTGGGTCAGTCTTAGTCGGTGCGCTGGCGTGCGCAAACTCTAACGGGCTTCTGCTTCCAAGCTTTGTGGAAGACAAAGAACTGGACGCAATAAAGTCTGTATTCGAAGGAAACATAGCGGTTATGGAGACCAAAAAAACCGCGTATGGAAATTTAGTTTTGGCAAACGACCATGGCGCAGTTGTTGACCCGAGATTCAAAGGTTCAGAGATAGACGCGATTTCTGATACTTTAGGAGTAGAGGTTGTACATGGTGAAATTGCCGGCTTGCCATACGTCGGCTCGTTGGCGGTCGCAACGAATAAGGGAGTTGTGGCGCATCCTTTGCTGAAGGAAGAAGAAAAGAAGCTTCTGGAAAATGTTTTGAAGGTTCCAGTTGATGTAAGCACCATTAATTGCGGGATACCTTACGTTGGCACGGGCTTGATAGGCAACAATCATGCTGCTATCGCAGGGTCGTTGACTACTGGTCCCGAGATGTTTATAATTGAGAATGCTCTGGATGTGGTGAAGGAAGATGAGTAAAGTGAAAGTTTTCAGGGTGCTCGGCGAAATCCGAAAACCAAATTTGCAAACCCCTTTCAAGAAAGAAGTTATAGCCTTAAAACCTGAGCATGCGGTAGAAAAAGTCTACGCTGAACTGGGAAGCAAACACCGTGTAAAACGTTTCCAAATAAAAATCGTTAAGGTTGAAGAGGTCTTGCCTGAAGAGATTGACAATCCGTTGCTGAAAAAAATGGTTACTGGAGAAGAGGAAGTTGGCAAGCAAGGGTGAGGAGGAACTTCGCAAACTAAGCGTTGAATTGCGCTTTTTGGAGCAGACAGCCGAAGCTGTTCAGTCCAGAATCAATATGGTGGATGCTGCCCTAACCGACCTCACGTATGCTAACATGAGTTTGGAAGGCATAGAGAAGGAAAAAGAGAACTCGGCGCTCCTCGTTCCAATTGGCGGCAATTCCTACATTCGCGCAAAGCTTGAAAATCCGGACAAAATAGTCGTGGGAATAGGTGCAGGAGTCTCTGTTGAAAAAACGTTGCCGGAGACGAAAGAGATCATGAAGAAACGTTTGGAAAGCCTGCAGAAAACAAGGATGTCTCTTCAGCAGCAATTCGCTCAAGTCGCGGGAAGAATTGGCGAGGGCAGGGAAAAGTTCGAGAGATTGGTTGCCGAACTGAGAGGGGAGACAGCCGCAAAAGATGTTTGAGAAGCTAAAATCCGGACTGAAAGGGCTTGTAAACAAGGTTACAACAACCGAGCTGAAGGCTGAGAGCCTGCGTCCAGTGCTTTCAGAGTTCAAGATGAATCTCGCAGAAAATGATGTTGCTTTTCCGGTGGCAGAGCGAATATGCGATGAGCTGGAAAAGCGCCTAGACGGAGTACAAGTTAAAAGACTTGAAGATCGCAAAAAAATCGTTGAGAAGAACCTGCGAGAAGTCCTCTTGGAAACTATGTTAACAAACAACAAGATAAGCCTGCTAAAGGCGGTTGAAGACAAAAACAAGAAGGGCGAGCCATACGTCATAGTTTTTGTTGGGATAAACGGCACTGGAAAAACTACAACAATCGCCAAAGTAGCTTGTTTCCTCGCTAAGAAGGGGCATTCTGTCGTTCTGGCGTGTAGCGACACGTACCGCGCTGGTTCTATTGAGCAGTTGGAGGAGCATGCTAAACGATTGGGCATACGCATGATCACACATAAGTATGGTGCAGACCCTGCAGCCGTGGCTTATGATGCGATAAACCATGCGAAAGCTCATGGAATAAATGTGGTGTTGATCGATACTGCTGGACGGATGCAGACAAACCGAAACTTGATGAATGAACTTGCAAAGATAAAGCGCATCATAGCTCCGGACTTGACTGTTTTGACTGTTGATTCGCTTACTGGGAACGATGCTGTTATGCAGGCAGAAGAATTTCATAAGAGTGTAGGAATAGATGCGACCATACTCACGAAAGTGGATGCTGACGTTAAAGGCGGCTCAGCCCTAAGCGTGACATACATAACTAAAAAACCGATTCTCTTTATCGGAACAGGGCAGAAATACGAAAATCTGGAAGAGTTTAATCCTGAAAAATTCGTGCAGATGGTAATGAAATAATGCCCCTATTCTCTTAACAATGGAGAAGTATCGTTTTCGCCGAATACAATCGATTCTCAGCCTGCTCATATATTATCGATTTCGAGTTTTCTATAGCGTCCGCGGTTATTTCGTATCCTCTGTGAATGGGCATGTCATGCATAACGTACGCTTTGCTTCTCTTGAGCAGTTCCTTGTTTATTTGGTATGGCATCATTGTTTTGATTCGTTTCTCTTTCTCCGCAGCGAACTTGGGGTCTGAAAAGAATTCCATGTCAACCCACGTGTCCGTGTAAACAAAATCTGCCTCCTCAACCGCTTTCTTAATGTCCAATGTGCTTTCATACAGTCCTGTCTTTCGCGCTGCATCCAGCAGCTTTTCGTCTCTTGAAGGTTCATTGATTATGGGTGTTACAGTGGTTATTTTGACGCCTGTCTTTGTGCACCCTTCAATAAGCGAATTGCAAACGTTATTATGAATGCCTACATAGACAAGTCTCGCACCTTTCAGCTTGCCCGCCTTTTCTTTTATAGTCACTAGGTCGGCTATTGCTTGGCTTGGATGATATTTTTCGTCGCACCCATTGATCACAGGCACGCGCGAAGCATCAGCCATGGCTTGCAAGTCAACATTTCTTAACAATCTTGCCATTATGCAGCAAACGTTGCGCGACAAGTATTGGGTCTCGTCACGGATGTCGGCTAATGCGAGGTTTGTAGTTCTCCAATCTATGTAAAGCGCGTGACCTCTAAGTTCAGTCATGGCAACTTCAAAAGAAACTCTGGTTCTTGTGGAAGTTTTTTGAAAAATCATAGCCAAAGATTTTCCATCCAGCGCAGTTCTATACTTTTCAGGGTTATGTTTGACTTCTATGGCTTTGTCAACCATTTTGATAAGTTGGCGTCCAGACAGTTCCTTGAAGTTGATTAGATGCGTGTTTTCACCTTTTGTAAAACAAGCCAATTTCAGGTTAAAAGGTTTCTGGGAATGCATCCAGTTGGAGGATTTCGCGCTTACTTTTTAAACAAATGGCTCGCATCAACTATGCTTCTTGGGGCATTGAGGTATTTGCACAGATATGGTCAATTTCTTTTTCTATGTCTTTCCAGCTATATACTCGTTTGAATAGCTTCATAACATTAAAGGACTGGTTCCAAGGATGATCATAGACGAGTATGTTCTTGACTCTTTTTGACCATTTTATTGCGTCGTCTAGATTGTCTTCAACTATCAAATCAACATCCAAGGCGCACAAGTATTTGTATCCTTCATCCAGAAAGACTAGTTGGGAATAGGGGATTTCTTTGTCTTTCAGCCATCGTTTGGTTACATCAACAAGATCGCTGTTTCGCGCAGTTAGAATAAGAATCTCATGTCCCTCAGAATACAGTTTCGATAATACTTCTTTAGCATCAGGCATCGGTTCCACGCCCTTCAGGAAAGTTTCTTTTATCAACAGGTCTCTATCTTCTTTTCCTATCCCTAAAACTAAGCCAAGATCATGGCAAGGAATATCCTTCTCTGTAATTTCAATATCAAAATGCTTCTTGACTATGCTTGGAAAGCTTTTGGCAAAATTAGATATCACGCCATCAATGTCGAATCCTAGTTTCATGTCTTCACCCTCTATAGCCCTCTATTTATACAGGGCAAAACCATTGAATTTGCGTTATAAAACTTTTCAAGGTGACGGCTATGGTTTTTGCTTGGAGAGTGTTACAAACCACTTCGCATCATGGACTTTTTCATTGAATTCTTCTCTCTTGGGTCTAGCATAAACGGTAATCATGATAGCGTCTTCCATTATCTTGTCATAGAATTCTTGAATTAATCCTGAATATTATGCCTCAAACTTCACGCGAATGGCGCACGTCAAAATCAACGGCAACTTCATTACCGCCATAACTATTTATTAATTACCCACAAAATAGCCAAGGAGGCACAAAACATAATCTTGCTCGTCGCCTCGAACAAGGACATTGCCAGCCTTAACATTGCCAAACAAATCTTAAACAACTATCCTTTTGAAAAAACAGCTGGAAATTTCCAAGATAATCTGGTCTATGAAGCGTATTTTGGCGGCAGGCAAGTTAGGCTTGTAACACTAAACATAGAACCCGTATACGCGCAGAACCTACTCGATTCATTCGACCATGTGGAACTGGTGGTTTTCGTTTCAAAACACAGAAGTGTGAGCGGCACTCCAACGTTGTCGGTGCATACTCCAGGCAACTTGGGCAAAGCGGAATTGGGTGGGCTTCCGAGAAACGTCTCTATCGCACCTGCAAACGCTATGAGAGACGGTTTGAAGGCTATGATGGAATTGAAAGAGGAAAAGCAGCTTGCCTACGAAGTCTGTTATGAGTGCACGCACCATGGTCCTTCGTTGAGCGTGCCTACTATGTTTTCTGAATTGGGAAGTTCGCTTGCGCAATGGAATGACTTAGAAGCAGCGGAAGTGGTTGCACATGCAACAATGAAAGCCATTGCAGAGTTTCGCCAGTCACACGCTACCGTAGTGCTCGGTATAGGTGGGCCTCATTATAACGCTCGGTTCACGCGGATGGTGTTGGAGGAGGAAATCGCTTTCGGTCACATAATTCCCAAATATGCCCTTCCAGACATTGACGGTGAAGTTCTCAAGCAATGTGTTGAAAAAACGTTGGAGAAAGTTGAGTATGCCGTTCTCGACTGGAAAGGAATAAAAGGCGAATACAAGCCAAACATCGTTGCGTTGCTTGGGAAGAATGGCTTAACCTTTCAAAAAATCTAACGTTCAGCAGAGAGAAAAGTTAATAGAAGTGATGGAGCTTATCTAGTGAGGTCAATAGTTACAGCAACGTTTATATTACGATTGAAATGTTGAGTGTGCGATGAATCATGGGATTAAGATCATTCCTGTCTAATGCTGCAAGAACGCTGAAGCTTGCAATCAAACCGGGAAGAACTGAGCTTTGGCTGTCAATAAAAATATGCCTTTTAGGCATAGGTGTCGTCGGAGTAGTTGGTTTTGTCATAAAATTGCTGTCGTCGGTTCTGCAACCTGGCGCAACGACCACCACTTAGAAGGAAGAAACTTTGGCGAAAAAAGCGGAAGAGTATCCAATAAAGATTTTCGCGGTTAAAACGACGACTGGACAGGAGAGAAATGTCGCCAAACTGGTCGCAGCTAAGATCGAAATGAACAGCATCCCGATAAAGGCCATTCTTGTGCCTGAAACATTAAGGGGTTACGTGTTTGTAGAAGCTGACGGTGCGCATCTTGTGGAAGAAGCCATAGCAGGTGTAAAACACGTTCGCTCCAGAATTCCAGGCATCGTAAGCTTTTCGGAAATTGAAAGATACGTTGTTAGAAAACCAATAATCGAAGAATTGGGAGAAAACGACATAGTTGAGGTGACCGGCGGACCCTTCAAGGGCATGCGGGCAAAGATAACACGTATTGACAAGACTAAGGAGGAAGTCACGCTTGAGTTGCTGGAGGCGACGTTCACTTTGCCCATAACTGTTCATTCAGACTACATCAAGCTTGTGGAAAAAGCAAAAACTGAAGGTGGTGAAGCACAAATTGTCTGATAAGAAAATTGTGGAACTGTTGGTTAATGGAGGTCAGGCGACGGCGGGACCGCCATTGGGCCCAGCTCTTGGTCCGCTAGGCGTAAACGTGCTAATGATTGTTAACAAGATAAATGAGGTTACGAAGGACTATTCTGGAATGAAGGTTCCGGTTAAGGTCGCCGTTGACCCTGAGACGAAAACGTTTGAAGTGACTGTTGGAACCCCGACAGCTTCTGCCTTGGTTGTTAGCGAGTTGAAGGTTGAGAAGGGATCTGGTACGCCGAACACGCAGAAGGTTGGGAACCTTTCCATGGATCAGGTCATACGCATAGCCAAAATCAAAAGTCCGGAGCTTTTGGCAAGAACCCTTAAGGCGGCGGCAAAGGAGATTATGGGCGGCTGTGTGAGCATGGGAGTGACCGTTGAAGGTAAAGACCCCCGTGAAGTGCAAAAGGAAATCGACCAAGGCGTATATGACGAAATGTTCAGCAAAAGCGAAAAATAAGCGGATATTCTGAAAACTTGTCAAATATTATCATCAACTTATCGGGCATCCGTGCTCTCATTTCCCTTTTATAATTCTGATTAATTCTTTTGGTTTTGCTATAATGCTTTTGCATTTCTTACAGGTTTCAGTCTTTAGGGGTTCATAAATGGGAATATAGGCTTTTACTTTACGTTCTGAGGTTTCTTGTTCGATAAACAGTTTGTTGACTTCTATTCTATTCCAAAAACCGCAATTAGGACATTTCATTCTAAGCCTCATGCCTTTGGTGTAAAACTCTACAATTTTGTCTATAGTTTCGGATTTGTAACAATTATCCTTTAATTTTTTCCGTAGTCTTCTAGTGGCATCTCGCATCTAAAACCTTGATCCTTTCAATTCTTAGAAGCCAATCGCATTGAAGACTTTCAGCAATTTCCTTTTCAATTTGGTTATGCGATTCCTCTGAAGCCTCTGGAACTAAATTAACTCTGATTATGGCTATTTTGCTCATACAGATACCTGAGCGTATTAATAGTGTGCAATCTACTTAAGTTTTTGCTACCAAATTATGTAGATAAATTATGAACTGGAAAGAAACATGTGAGGAAACATTATGAACAGAAATAAGGCTACCAAAATGAGGAAAGGTATAGGAACATTCATTAACCGAAGAACCAAAACTGGCAAGAAAACTTATGATAGATTTTTCATTTATGTCCCTACCGAAGTCGCTAGAGATGGGACATTTCCATTTATGGAAGGAGATAAGGTTGAGATTGAAATTAAAGGAAAAACTGTGGTTATAACAAAAGCTAAAGATTAATTGTTATCAATTCAGCGAGGAAAGCAAAACACCATTCAGTAAGGGCGGAGAATAAGCGAATATTTTTATAATCGAGTTCCAATCCATCATTGGCACGAGGCCTCGAAAATGCCCTTAGACCAAAAAACGATACTATCCGGAGTTAAGGAAGCAAAGGAAAAATCCGAAAAACGAAAGTTTACTCAATCGGTAGAGCTTGTTCTGAAGCTTCAAGATATCGACATGAAGTCGCCTGAGGGCAAAATCCAAGAGGTCATTCAATTACCATATTCGCCGGAGAAATCAAACAAGATATGTGTTATTGCTTCAGGAGAACTAGCCCTTAAAGCAAAAAGGGCAAACGCTGATCTGGTTATACAAAAAACTGATCTTGAAGCTTTAGGAGGCAAAAAACGAGAACTGCGGAAAATAGCTAACCAATATGATTTCTTTATCGCTGAAGCCCCGTTAATGCCTTTGGTGGGCAGAACCTTGGGTTCTGTATTGGGTCCAAGAGGAAAAATGCCTGTGCCGATTCCTCCGACGGCAGACATAGCGAGTTTGCTAGAGAAACATCGCAAGACAATCTTTTTGAAAGTGCGTACCCAGCCAATTCTGCAGTGTCGCGTTGGAATGGAAAACATGAAGGATGAGGAAGTGGCTGAGAACATTCAGGCTGTTCTGAGGGCTTTAGAGGGAAAACTTAAGAAAGGAATGAAAAACATCAAGTTTGCCTATATAAAAACATCCATGGGTGCGCCCGTGAAGATCAAAGCATAAGAGTGGAAGTTAATGCCGTCTCAGCAAGTTTTGCAGGAAAAAATCAGCGCAGTTGAAGAGATAACACAGTTGATGAAGCAGTACAAGTCTATTGGGATAGCGAGCTTGCAGAAGGTCAGAGCGCCACAGTTGCAGGAATTCAAGAAAAAACTTGTAGACACAGTGTACATGCGAGTCGTAAAGAACACGCTTATGAAAATAGCGATTGAAAACTGCAAGGAAAAACCCGACCTGAAGAGTCTTGAGGAACACTTGGTAGGGGCAAACGTGTATTTGTTCACGGACTTGAACCCTTTCAAACTCGTGTTGACTTTGGAGAGGGGAAAAGTCAAAACCACGGCAAAGTCTGGGGACATAGCTGCCTTTGATGTTGTAGTTCCTGCTGGAAACACTGGACAAGCGCCGGGTCCAATAATTAGCCAGTTAAACTCTGTTGGTTTGCCTACGCGGATTGAGTCTGGAAGCGTCTGGATAAACAAGGATACACTCGTCGTCAAGAAAGGCGAAGCGATTTCTGAACGGCTTGCAAGTGTCTTGTCTAAGCTTGGAATAAAACCTGTTGAGGCTGGGCTGGCAATGCGGATTGTCTACGATGATGGTTTGATCATAACCCAAGACCAGCTTAAAATCGACGTAGATGGCACTCGAAAGAACGTTGAAAAGAATCATGCTGACGCGTTTGCTTTGTCGCTGAAAATCGTTTACACAACGCCTGAAACCATCAGCATGTTATTGCAGATTGCGCATCGAGAAGCAAGTGCGCTTTCATTGGGTGCTGCCTTGCCAACGAAGGAAACAATAGCTGACTTGCTAAGAAAGGCACATGCTGAAATGTTAAGTTTAAGTAGCCGGTTGCCAACCATAGAGGAAAAGACTGAAAAAAGTTAAAATAGTGGATTTGAGAGGTGAAAGAGGTATGGAATACGTTTACGCTGCGATGCTCCTTCACAAAGCTGGAAAACAAGTAAATGAAGAAAACCTCACGCAGGTTTTGACAGCGGCAGGCATAAACGCTGACGCGGTACGCGTGAAAGCCTTAGTGGCTTCGCTTGCTGAAGTTAACATTGATGAGGCGATCAAATCAGCTCCAACAATGATGGCTGCGCCCGTAGCGGCTCAAGCAGCAGCACCAGCGGCAGAAGCAAAGCCGAAAGAGGAAGAGAAGAAAAAGAAGGAAGACGAAAAGGCGAAAGAAGAAGCAGCGCTTGAAGGTCTTGGAGCACTGTTCGGTTAGCGCTCCATTCACGCCTATTCTTTTATTTCCCTTATCCGCATAATGTTTCTGTTTAAAGCTAAGAGGTGATTCTTTATTGAAAGCCACTGCCGTGGCGCATCCAATACAGGGATTAGTGAAGTATCACGGATTGAAAAACCCAAAGTTGAGAATCCCTTATCATGACAGCATATCCGTGTGCATTGAAGCCTTAACGACCACAACAACAGTTGAAACATCAGACGAGCTGAAGGAAACCGAAATTATCGTTAACGGGAAAAAGCCAGTCGGCAAAGATCGGGAAAGAATCGAAACCGTTCTTAACAAGCTAAGGAAGTTGGCAACGTTCTCCGGCAGTTTCAAAGTCGTCTCTGAAAACAGTCTCAAGCTAGGTAAGGGCTTGGGGTTTTCTGCTTCAGGTTTTGCGGCTCTAGGCTTGGCAGCATCCAAAGCGCTTGATCTTGAACTTGACAGTGTTTCGCTTTCAGAAATTGTGCGGTTGGGCGCGGGATCTTCTACCAGAAGCCTAGCCGGAGGTTTCGCCATCTGGTATTCAGATAAAGGTGGCAGGTCGTATGCCGCGCAGTTGGATGCGCCGAGAAACATGGATTTCTCAATGGTCATCGTTCCCGTTTCTTCTGATGTGAGAACTGATGAAGCGCATGCTGAAGTGCTCAGTTCGCCATTGTTTAAAGCAAGGTTGAAGAATATTGCCATCTTGCTTGCCGAGATGAAAGAAGCCCTTAAAAAGGGAGATGTTGCCCGCATTGGACAATTGGCTGAAGAGGACACGCTGAATCTTCATGCGATAACGATGACTGGCAAATCGCATATGGTGCTCTGGGAGCCGGAGACAGTGCGCATCATAAAAGAAGTTATCCAGATGAGGAACGAAGGGATTCCAGCGTGGTATTCAATGGATACGGGACCATCGGTTTTCATAAACACCTACAACAAAAACTCGGACGAAGTTGCTAAATATCTTCGCATGCTAGGCTTTGAAAATGTTATCGCGAGCAATGTGGGTGGAAAACCGTTTCTGATCAGTAATGATCTTTTTTAGGTTTTTAACCAGCATCAATACTAGCCAACTTGGTATGGAACTTCGCTACCGATAGAAATAGAGATATGTAATGTTGCCGCATCCATAGTAGATCAGGGGTGACAAAGATGTACGAAGCTGAGTTAACCGTTGGAATCATGATAGCAATTATTGTTGGAGGGTTGGCATGGTTCAGAACGAAAAACGCTTGTATAAAACTACTCAGGGATGCGGGGGCAGTTGCGCATGAAAAAGCGGTTAAACCCGAAGAAGTTGGAATTTCTGGATGGAACGAAGTAACTTTGCAGAATCTACCAATATTTGGGTTGGTAAAGAAAACCGAAGATGGTCGCTATTATGTTGAATGTGAGGACAAAAACGCCGCTAAGATGTTGCAAAACAATCCCTAATTCCTTCATTTCCTTCTTTGTTGTGTAAAACGCTATGTGTAACAAATAATACAACGTTCACCTCCAATAAGTTGCATACGCACTCCCGGTAATTTTCCTTCCGTAGACGGTGACTGCTAGTTGCGTTACTGTTTAGAGTGTGGTGAGGCATCAGCTTTTTTACGGAACTTTTGTGAGATATTCTTTCTTGAGGCTATGATGCCGCAAATAGCGGCTATTGCGATAATTACCCAAATCCACCAAGCAACTCCTCCACCAGCCCACATGTTCGTCTCTGTAACCCAAAGAGCTTTAAAAGCGCCGCCAAAAACCATCGCCCCCTCCACCAAAACCCCTGTCTGTTTATCCCAGCAAAAAGTGTACTGACTTCCAGACTGTGAAAAATTTGAATAAACGACTCTTCTGTCTGCACCAGCACAAGCCATTGTTGCCTCGCCGATAATTGTTTTATTGCCAAATTCGCTGCTTAAGTGGACAGGATCGCCAGTTGTCAGGTTGGCAGGAATGATGTGCACGCGCATGCTAAAAAAGACAGTTGAAAAATCACTGTCACTGAATGCTAAATCAATAGTTTCTGTTTGATCAATTTCTGTTCCGCTAGACGTTTGAACTGTCAAGCGAACAGTGACTGTTGCCCCTTCTACACTTAGAAACTCTATCTTCTGCCAACGCTCTCCTGTTGAACTGAAGCTTTCTTGAAGACTATATTTTATCCAATCTCCATTCTTAACTCCAATGCTAGAGTATGAAGACGTTGAGACATTGGTCATCAAAGCAAGACAAAACAGTAGAACCATTATTATTCTTGCTTCGATTCTTTTCTTCATTTGATCCTTCCTCTGTTGAACCAAAGCGAATTTTTCTATTTATGGCTTCTGAACATAAGCGAAAATGATCGCGTGTTTTCATATGGGTTCTTGAGCAAATAGGCGGGCAGCCGGATCTGTAAATGCCATCGTGAGCGACATAGGTGGAAAACCTTTCTTAGTGAGCAAGCATTTTTCTTAAGGTTTTAATAAGCATGAATGCTACCCATCCGCAGATGATCATTAATGTTCCTGGAAAAGCTCCTATCCTATAGTTTAATGTAATAACCTCAAAGACAAAGAATGACACAGTCATCGAGGCAACTGCGAAAATTGCAGAGTCTCTGCCGTATTTCTTGAAGGTTTGTATAGCTATTAATCCTGCAAAGAAGAAGTCGCCCAAACCCAAAAAATTCAAGATTATACCTTCTGGAGTTATTATGAATGGGATGATTGGAACAGCAACCATCACAGGCAGGCCAAGATTAATGGCGGTGTCTGCAGCCTCAACCATTGTTCTCGTCACTAAAACCAGAATTATATCTAATACGGTGATGAAGCCGATGAAAAAGAGTGTAGTTTTCCAATTGAACAAGCTTCCTAAATAAAGCGTAATCAAAACTGCAAAGGTTATCGCGTATAAATCTAACAAGTAAGGAAGCCATATTGCGGTGTTGCCGAAAAACAGGTACAGACACACGAACAATGCTGGCGGGAAAACGGTCAGAT
>DATBWI010000086.1:0-2223 GCA_036514855.1 Bathyarchaeia archaeon
GCTGAGACTAGTCCTGAACGTTTGCGCCCACATACGCGAACCTGTGGAGCCTGCTTGCAATCTTAGGGAGAGCGATTTGGCACCGGAATGCGCATCTGAAGACCAGATATGTTCACCAAGAGCGTTCGGTTCAGTCCACTGCAGCCAACTGTCTGGTCTAGCAACTCCCTGTTCTGCAGACGGGTTTAAGATAACATCGGTCCACACAGTCCATACAGGATAACCAGAGGCTTTCCATGCTTTGATACCGTCATCTATGCTGTATATCTTTCTGAAACCATGATCAATCAGGCATTGGCAGGCTGAAAGACTTTTTGAACAAGTGTTGTCGGCACAATAAAGAATTAATGCCTCGTTTTCGTGGCCCGCGAGTGTCGGACTAGCTCTGTTCCAGAAATCGGTGTCGTCGAAGTTGTAAGGTATGTTAACCGCATGTGTTCTTGGCGACGCAGTCGAGTTTACAATGTGCTCGCCATTATATTCGGATTGCGTTCTAACATCCACAAA
Source organism: Bathyarchaeia archaeon (assembly GCA_036514855.1). GTDB lineage: Archaea > Thermoproteota > Bathyarchaeia > Bathyarchaeales > Bathycorpusculaceae > DATBWI01. Next base: position 508 of record DATBWI010000086.1, read on the forward strand.
TATTTTGCACGTGTTATTGGTAATCATCTTGTAAGCTTCGCTCGCACTTATAATGACGTAGGTTGCTGGTTGTGTGTAAACAATTGGATAGTGCCATAATGGGTTCGTCCATTCTGTGATCCCGCCGACCATGTCGTAAACGTTTGTAAACTTTCCAACCTGTCCACTGGTGCGATCCTGTGCAAGTATCTCACATGCAATTGCAGCTCTGCTTCCTGCCATACAGTAGACTAATATTAGGTCATTTTCGTGTCCGCGTAATGGGCAGGTTGATGGGTTCGTAAGATTGGCTTCGAGTTCAGTGTGAGGTATGTTAACCGCATTTGCGATGTGTCCTGAATTGAATTCATTTCTTGTTCTCACGTCCAAAATCACTAGAGCAGTTTGGTTTAGCTTGTAGGTTATAAGATCATAAGCTTCATGCACACATATACTCTCATATTGGCTGATCCGTTTCTGCCAAAGAGTAGATGGCAAAGCAACTGCTACGCTACACGTCAAGATGGCGAGTAATGTTGCCACCACTCCTAATTTTATGTTCCTGTTCATCTCCTTTCTCCTACTTTTTTGCGTTTGGGCTGTTTCTGCGGTTCGATTCTCGCCACGCCGTTTCCTGCGTCCATCCGATCAACGGATGGCTTAAAATGGGAAAAGTGGCTTGACTTATAGGCATTTCCTTTGCTTTGCGTGTCAACCACTTTTATGCGCTCGCAGTATTTCACCTAAGGTTATTTTAGTGATGGTTGTGCCTTATATTTGTGACTAATGTATACCGGCAGAGGCAATGACGACCCGCCGAGCCCGCAGAAGTTCAAAAAGCAGAGGAGCGTGAAAGTTGATCCAAATAGGTTAAGACTTTGGCGTTTGCTAGAGGTTAATTACGCATGAAGGAGATGCAGGAGCCATAACCGAGAGTTAATTTGAGGGTGCAGTCTGCAACACGTCTACATCTTCTCTTTCTTGTAATGAGCACAGCCTTCTTGCCATTTTCTCTACTGCTTTCATCTGATTTTGATCTAAAACAAACTTCTGAAGCTCTTCACCTTTGTTAAAGAAAAAAATGTAATTTCTCAACAATCTTAAGATCTTATTCTTGGTAAAGAAGTCTTTGGCAAGGCTTTCAAGGTTAATTTCCTGAGGTATTTTCCACTTGTGAATGCTTTTATGATCAAGATTCCATGTTGGTCCGAACTCAAGTTGTATTCCATCGCTGAGAATAAACACTTGCACAACCTTCATTAATTTAGGTATTTCTTCGTGATACCGCCTTACCTGAGCAAATGCTTCTTCCATTGCGTTTTGTATGGAAGGCGACTTTGTTTCAACAAGCAGTACCGGAATACCGTTAATGAGAAGAGCTATATCTGCCCTGACAGTTCTTTTGTCCGAAAACTCGAAGTCCTTGGTTACATGAAAACTGTTGCTTTCAGCATTTCCGAAGTCGATTAACTTGACATTCAGTTCTCTGTTTTCCTTTTCCATAACGATAGTCTTCTCTCCACATAAATAATGGAGAAATCCCTGATTTCCCCTAACGTTGGCTTCTACTGTTTTAAGTTTCTCGATAACTTCATCAACTTGTTCATCAGTCCTGATTGCGATCTCGTTTAACGCTTTGATTTTCTCCCTCAATATCCGCAAAAGAAAAAGCCCATTATTGCTGCCGCGTAGTTCAATGCATTTGTCTGGCTCTACGAAAGCCCATCCTAGTTTTTT
>DATBWI010000087.1:0-18814 GCA_036514855.1 Bathyarchaeia archaeon
AGTTTCTTGTAGACTTCATCTCGGATAGTTATGGTTTTGACCATCCGGTTTCACGTGACCTACTATGTTCAAACATAAACATAAACATTTCCAGTTGCCCGAACGTCAAAATCTATTCAGAACTGATCGACTAGAATCGGGGGTTATAGAAAGAGTGTGAAGTGTCTTGCTTATTTTTCCCTTGTCTGATACGGGCTTAAATATTCCGTGGAAGCATTTTCGATGAGATAACGCATCGTGTCTCGGGCAGTCATCGTCTAGACTGGTTTAGGACACAAGCCTTCCAAACCTGCGATCCCGAGTTCAAACCCCCGGCGACCGCACTCTATCTATGCAAAATCAGATTTTTTCAGCCCCCAAAACAAAGACATAAAGTTCGGATGTGTACTATTATCTCTTCAGGGGACTAAAGCTATGCCGCTCGAACGCTTGGGAAAGCTTAGAGAGTCTCTTACAGTCAGCTCCGAGTTATACAAGAAACACCTTCTGAGATACCTTGAGGGGCGAGAATATTATACAATCAAAGCAAGCTCTGATGTTGAAGCGACATTCGCGGATGCCATATTGACCCGAAAGGGGGAGAAGCGCGAATACTGGTTAGAAGTAAAGGAAACGGCTGTTAGTTTGGGTGATAGTGATTTTCTTAAGCAATTGGCAAAGTACTTGGCAGAGTACCTATCCAGAACTCCAGAAAACCGATTCAAAATGATACTGGCGTGCTACCGAATAGTCAATGCACCTCTTTTTAAGAGTGTTTACGTCCAGTTCGAATCTGAGGCCATCAATGGCTTGGTAAGTACGATGGTTGAATTGAGTGATCCCAGCACTAGAGCTGTAATTGAACATGTGAACTCTGAAGACATAAAGAAGTTTTTTGAAGATACGACCGTTAAAGAAGCAGACCTTAAAGAGTTACAATTCGCACAGGAAAAAATAACACCGACCCCACCAACCAAGCCAAGCCTTCCCGAAGCCGAGTATGCAAGCAAAGTCATGGCTGAGTTTGGCGATGTTTTACCTCTGAAAAGCCCAGATAAAATATCCCTCAACATCTTTAGGCTCGACGTACCTTCAAAAATTCATATTGCCAAGACAATGTACCGAACAGCGGATGACATATTTGCTGAAAAGCCAAATGTGTTGTTTCCAGCTTTTGACTTAGATAATGGCCAAATATGCTCATTCAATGAATACATAAAGGAGAATCCCCTCTCCGGTTTTGTTGTGCCAGATAGTGTAGTATCAATGAACCTTGAAAAATTCATCGAAAATGAGAATAACGAAAATATTGTTATCAAAATTTTGAACAGATGGATAAAAAGTCGGTGCAGAAAGATAGGTTTGGTGTTCAATGAACGCACTAAGGCATATTACTATCCAAGGAATGCCAATGGAGAAGGTTTAGTTACCGTCAAATGGAAGGCACCGACCAAAGAGTCGAGTAGAGAACTCACAAAACCCATGAAAGATGGAGGAAAAATCAACTTTTGGATACATAGAAGCGCCGTTATATCGGCCAAAAATTTCTGGGGGCAATATTATATTCAGATCAAGCCCCGATTCTTGTTTTCTTCAGACGGCATGAATTTATATGATGGACCTAAAACCGACAAGCTTGATAGGAACTTCAGAAAAAGCAAATACAGCCATAACCTAAATCAATTTTATGATGTTCTATTTTGGTACAGACATGTTTTCCCAGAAACGAAAAACCTTGACACCGCCAACCTCGATATATGCTTAGGTTTTAATCCTAAAAGTTCTATACGCGTCCTTGAGCAAATTAACGTGGAAGGCGAATGCAAACCTAACACTGAAGCAACTGAAGACGTAGAAGAACTCGAAAAGATTGAATCTGACACTCTCAATCTGCAAACTCTTGACGCGTTTTTTGGAGAGTGAAACTATACCACAGATTAGCAGTTTCTATGTGCCAGAACCTTATCTGATATTTGCAAATAAAGCACGATTTAAAGATCCCAAAGCAGGGCTTTTCCTCTTCGGTCCGTATGGACAATATGGAGACGCAAGTGCAGTTAATATTACTGCAAACGCAGGGATAATCGGCACGTCGAAATCCATTGGTAATCTACTTGATTTTTTCACCCGCCTTCATAGTAGAATACAGGCAAATAGCGTAGGAGGCGTAGATTTTCCCGGTCTCGGATTGGATGGAAGACTAAGATTTGATGTTCATTTCGATGAGCAATGGGAAGAGACTATAGACAAAACTAACATTGATGAATGCAAAAGTAAAGATAAGCGCACTGATAAGGCATTGTATCTCCTTGATTTGATTGATGACAAACTGGCGAGTTTACACCAGAAGCAACCGAATCCAGACATTGTATTCATTACATTACCTGCTGAACTCCATAAGATGTGTATTTTACCTGGTCAAATTGGCCTGAAAATCACTTTAGCAAATAGAAGATTCAGCTCAACTCCAACTGAGGAACAAATTCAAGGCGACTATGATTTCCACAATATCATAAAAGTCATGGGGATGAAACACCATTTTCCGACGCAGTTTGTTTTGCCGACAACACTTGACTTAGAACGGAAATTGTTTGTTCAAGACCTTGCTACGCGCGCATGGAATCTCAGCGTGGCAGCATATTATAAGTCCAAAGGCGTTCCGTGGAAACTTGCAGAGTTAGAATCAGGAACTTGTTACGCCGGCATCTCATTTTACAGGGAATGCTCCTCTGATGGAAAGCAGTCAATGCGTGCTAGCGTGGCCCAGATTTTTCTGGCTACAGGCGAGACTCTGATATTGAGAGGTGACCCATTTGAGTGGTCAGAGTTAGATGCCCGTCCTCATTTGAATACCAAACAAGCGCAAGCATTGCGAGACCAGATCATAAACGCATATAATAAGACCCATAAAGAACCGCCCGAAAGACTGGTGATTCACAAAAGTACAGAATTTTTACCTGAAGAAACGAAAGGGTTTATGGAAGCGGACAACGCTATTAAACAAATTGACCTTCTCACATTAACTCAATCCCCCATCTATTGGTATCGTGATGGGAGTTACCCAATAGTAAGAGGTAACGTAGCCAAGGTCTCTGGGTCTGAATTCTTCATTTTTACCCTTGGGTATATACCTCAACTCCAAACTTTTCCCAAACCGGGGATACCTATTCCAGTGAGAGTGCGTGCGGCTAATCTGGACTCGACTGAACGTAAAATGTGCAAAGAGATTTTATCTTTGACACGGTTGAACTGGAACAACGCTGACTTCTGCGATCAAATGCCCATAACAATCTCAGCTTCGGATAGGATTGGGGACATCTTGTCCGAAGCCAGGATAAGAGATGTGGAAATTAGTACGGAATACAAGTATTATATGTGAGAGAGTTAAATAACGGCATTATCATAGATTTAATGGTTGAGATGGAGTTTATAGTTCTATTGCTTATTTTTGCTTCAATAGGCTATTTTGTGTATTTTCTAATCGCTTTAGATGAAATGAAAGGACGACCAAGAATCAAAAGAATAGTATGGCTATGGCTTATTCCGTCCTTACCAATATTCGTCTTAATTTGCCTTCTATTTAATTTGTTTTTTGAAGGGATATTTTATTCGCTCATTGCTCTGATATTCTTTGTCATATTAGGCGAAGTCTCCGAAATCAGGCGTCCACAACACAAGAAATAAGGGAAAGAGAGGCTGGACGTTAGCTTTCTATGCTTCTTCGTAGAAGTCTTGTGGTCTTGGCGGTGTAGGACTTAATCCTCTGCGTTCACGAATCTGCTTTATCACTTCAGCCTGCATAGACTCCGGAACAGGAGCCCAACGGCTAAACTGCGTCGCCCAAAACGCTCTACCCTGCGTTGACGATCGCAACTCATCTGCAATTCCAAAAGATTCAGACACAGGCATCTCAGCCTTAACAACAACCATGTCCTCCTCATTCGCCATATCCAAAATCTTGCCTCTACGCTTCTGCACAATCGCTATTATGTTGCTCACGTATTCGTTTGGAGCTTTACACTCAAAACTTGTGATAGGCTCTAAAAGCTTAGGATCGCTTAACAGAAAAGCACACCATATTGGACGCCAAGTCATAGGCAATATCTGCGCAGGTCCCCTATGCACAGGATCCTCATGAACCGTCACATCTTCCAAGTTCACCTTCAACCCATACGCCGGCTCTTTCGCCAAAACTGAAGTGAACACAGCTTCACGAAAACCTGATTTAATATGATCCATGATTTCTTCAACGTATTGCCTTCCCTTTATCCTGTTCACAAGCAGGTTATTGCCTTCAATCGCCACAACATTGCGCGCATCATCTGTAGCCCAGCCTAACTGTTTCAGAGACTTTTGCCTCTCCTCACGCGTCTGCATCTCCGAAATCTTCTCAGACCTTAAGGCTTCAATAATATCATCTGGCAACTTCTCTATCGTTACCCACAATTTGTTATGTTTGTTGGGGCTTTTGCCCATGACTGCCGATCCCTTATAATCATGCGTAATAGTTTCACGGTAAATCACAATAGGCTTGCTAATCTTCACCTTCAAACCCGCTTCTTGCATACGATAAGCCGTAATTTCAAGGTGTAACTCACCCATACCGCTGAGAAGAAACTCGCCGCTCTCCTTGTTAATCTTAAATTTCAAGTTCGGATCTTCAATCGTCAACTTATGCATAACCTTGTCGAAAAGCGGCAAATCCTTAACATCTTCAGGCTCAACCGCAACCGTAACCACAGGGTCCGACACGTACTTCAAACCCTCAAACGGATGCGCCTCCACTCCCTGCTCCGCAACCGTCTCGCCCACGTGAACCGACGGCAACCCCGAAACCGCAGCAATATTCCCAGCCGGAACCCTATCCACAATAACCTTGTCCGCAACCATACACATGTAAACCTGCTGAACAGTACCCAACTGATGACTAGTAACTAGATTAACGACTTTTCCCTTCTCAACCACACCGCTGAAAACACGCCCGATGGCCATAACACCTCTTTGAGGGTCAACCTCAATCGTCGTGATACACATCAGCAACGGCGCTTTAGGATCAACCTTAGCCATACCAACGCCCACAGGACTATCCACATCGCCCGGCCAAATCTGGCCTTCCCTGTAAGGTTGCGCTTCAATCGGATTAGGCAAATGCTCACAGAACATGTCAAGCACCGGCTCATACAACGGCGCCTTCTTACTCAAAGCATCAACCTTTCTTCCAACATCTTCAGGCGTTCCCGAATAAGCATCAACAATATCTTTAAACGTCACACCCTTCAATTTCATGTGAGTCAGGTTCAATCCCCATTTATGAAGCGCTGAACCAAACGCCACACGCCCATCCTCAACCTTAACCTGCCAATCCTTCTTATGCTCAGCCGGCGCATACTTCTCAATAAGATTGTTAATCCTAGAAATGACTTTCGCAAACTTCCGCTGTATATCATCAGGAGTCAAGCGTATCTCCTTAATGAGCCGGTCAACCTTGTTAATGAACAAAATAGGCTTAACCCTCTCGCGAAGCGCCTGCATCAAAACCGTTTCAGTCTGAGTCATAGGCCCCTCCACAGCGTCCACAACTACTAGTGCACCGTCTACGGCACGCAGACTTCTAGTTACAGCTCCGCTAAAGTCGATGTGCCCAGGCGTATCAATGAGGTTTATCAGATGCTCCCTTCCCTTATACGCGTGAACCATGCTAATGTTCGAAGCGAAAACAGTCATCTGCCTCTTCTGCTCAAGCTCCCAACTGTCAAGAACAAGCTGCTGCCCAGCATGCTCCTTAGAAATTATGCCTGCCGCAGCCAATAGACTGTCGGAAAGCGTAGTCTTCCCATGATCCACATGGGCTATAATGCTTGTGTTCCGTATTATCTCCGGATAATTCATCAGTTTAGCGATTTCTTCAATGTCCCTTAACTGAACCATAACTAAAAACTCCTTTAGCCAAACACCAATTAAAGACGCTGTATTGTCCGAAAGATTCTGACATTTTGAATTTCGCTCGCAAAGAGATAAGCTACATGGAAGTAAAAAATGTGACCTATTAACCTTTTGTTGCCAATAAATAAAATGTATCCTTACCCATCAACATGCAATTCTAACCAAAAGACACCATGCTACAACCCATTAAAACAGCCAAAACCCAGCGACACCCTTCATCCCATAAGCGTAACAAGCTTATCCGCAGTTTCTTTATCAATATAGAAGCCGCGCCTTGACAACCTATCCTTTCTCAACAACACACAAACACTAGCAAACGGAACAGGATTGGACGCCACATGCAAATTCCCAAAGCGCACAAAAGCAACACTTCGATTATCCTGAATAAACTCTTCATACTGCCTCTTGGATTTCAAAACCGATTCGTCACCATGCTCACCCCACATGCTGTCAGCATCTCCAACCTTGCGCTCAACAAAATCCGCGTAACCCGCCATCTGACTAACCGGTCTAGTCACATAAAAAAATATCTGGGAAGCATTCTTCGGAGGCGCATTTCCCCCTCTCTGAACATATGAAAGCTTTTTCTTTCCATCGCGGTTGAGATCGCAGAAACCACGCCAAAACTTGTCCTTGACCATAATAACAAAAGCATGTTTCTCGCTCATGAAACCACAATATCCCCACAGTGCCAAATTTAAGACTTACTAAAACCCAAGCCACATCAAGCTTTTAATCAACAACACGCTTATCAGTCAGGGATGTCAGGCAAAGAATTCTTTGTAAAACGCTATGAAAAGCTAGGCTGGCAATTCCAAGAAACAGAGCCTAAGCAGGCAATCAGAATAAACACCATGAACGTAGAAGAAGAGGCTCTTGTAGAAAGATTAGAATCGCATGAAATAGAACTGGAAAAAATTCCCTTTCTCAAACATGGATATTGGATAAGCAAAGCCAAATTCTCTGCAGGAGCCACATCCGAATATCTATTAGGCTTGTACTCAATCCAAGAAGCAGCTGCTCAGATCCCCGCAACCCTGTTCACAGAAGCAAAAAACAAAACCTTGCTAGACGCTTGCGCCGCTCCCGGAGGAAAAACCGTCCAACTAGCTGATTTAATGTCAAACACAGGAGCAATAATCGCCCTAGATATTGAAAAGCGAAGATTAATCGCGCTATCAAATCATTTAGAGAGATGTAACATCAAAAACACAATCGTCTACAATATGGATGTGCGAAGCGTTTCACAACTGAAAATCACGTTTAACAAAATACTCCTAGATGTCCCATGTTCTGGTAACTTTACGACGGACAAGGATTGGTTCCGCAGAAGAACAATAAAAGACGTTGAGAGAAACGCTAGGCTTCAAAGAGAAATACTCACAGAAGCCACTAAAGTTCTAAAGGACGACGGGGAAATGGTATACTCAACATGTTCCCTAGAGCCAGAAGAGAATGAAATGAACATTGACTGGGCAATAAACAGCCTAGACCTTCAGGTCGAAAAAATCGACTGTTATGGAGAAAATGCATTGTCAACGATTTTCGGGAAGAAATTGGACAGTTCAGTAGAAAACTGTAGAAGAATATGGCCCGGGAAAACTCAAGGATTCTTCGTTTGTAAACTCAAAAAGCGCGGGGATGCACGATGAAGCTGATAAAGGATTTCGTGAACCAGCTAGATGCGGACATAAGCCTAGACGATCGTATGATAGTGGAAAAAGGAAACAGATACTTCCTCCTAGACGAAAACCTGAGAAAAATAGCTAAGAAAGAGTTCTTTTACGCCGGAATCTATCTTGGAAAAGCGAAAAAAGGCAAATTCTTCCCAAGTTTCATTCTTTTGAAAATGATTGCACAACACAAAGCGAACAAGATCATCGTTGACAGCAAGACTGAGTGGCTTTTCATCTGCGGAAGAGACGTGTTCAAAAAAGGAATAACAAACGTCACAGGCTCAAAACAAAAAGGTGCTTACACGCTAATCCTAAACAAGCATGATGAATGCTTGGGTTTCGGCAAAATTCTAGACAATTTCGATGAATCACGAGAAAAGGTTGCTGTTGAAAACATTTCGGACATAGGCGATTTTCTCAGAAGAGAAAAACAACTGGACTAGGCGATCAGCCTCTTATCATCTCAATTATATTCTTGATTTTGACGGTGGTTTGCTCCCTCTTAGCCAAGTTTCGAAGCACAACGGCGCCTTCCTTTAATTCTCTTTCTCCAACAATTATCGCGTAGTCCATCTTCCTCCTATCCGCATCCTCTAGGGCTTTGGTCACTTTCCTGCCCATGACTTCGACTTCAACGGGAACACTTTCTTCTCTGAGCATATGCGCGATTTTTACTGCCTCGCCTTTCAATTCTTCTTTGACGGGAATTATCATAACCGTCTTTTCTTCTCCAGTTCCTATTGCAACCTTCTGCAACTGCATTGCCAGCATTATTCGGTCTATTCCGTGCGCGATTCCGGTGGCGGGGGTTGGCTGTCCTCCGAACAATTCGACAAGCTTGTCGTATCTTCCCCCGCCTGCAACGGCAACATCCAATTCTGGAGTGTTTACTTCAAGAATCATTCCAGTGTAATATTCAAGCCCTCTTGCAAACCCAGCATCCACAGTCATGTTAAGCTCGCATCCGCTATCCAATGTTAGCCTCAAAATCTCGCCAAGGTTTTCCGCGGCAGCCAAAGCAGCGTTGTAATCCTTAACACAGGCTTTCACGTTCTCGACAATTTCTAAAGCCTTGCCGCCTTTGAGCTGCACCAGATCTCGAAGAATGGAAAGGCATTTTTTGGAAGCTCCGGAATCTTTAATGAACGTAATAGCTTCTTCGTATTGTTTTTTGTCCATTAACTGCAGAGCCGCGTTCTGCGCTTTATCATCAAGTTTTTCTTCGCTCAATACTCCCCTTAGAATTCCGACATGTCCCACCTTGAAACTGTAGTTCTTCAATCCTGCCATTTTCATCAGACTATTCGTTAGCATCAGTATCTCAGCGTCTGCTTCAGGCTTTTCAGAACCTATCAATTCAAAGTCTGACTGCCAAAACTCTCTGTACCGCCCACGCTGCGGCTCATCGTATCTGTAAAGGCTGCCCAAGCAGAAAAGCCTGAAAGGCTTAGGCTCGGTTCTTAAGATGGTTGCCACAAGCCTAGCGACGGAAGGCGTGAACTCTGGACGCAAGGCAACCATGCGCCCGCCCAAATCCTGAAAAGCATACATGCGTAAACGAACTTCTTCGCCTGCTTTGGTTGCTAAAAGTTCATGAGATTCCACAACAGGCGTCATAATTTCTTTATAGCCGTAAAGCTCAGCCGTTCTTCTGACTTTTCCTTCGATGTACTTCATTATTTTGGCTTCTTCGGGGAGAAAGTCCCTCATGCCTCGGACAGTTTGGAATGCAGACATCCCTAGATTCTCCGTTATTATAGTGTTAGCTGCGAAACAGAATAGTAAACGGTTTCTCCTCGGCGGTTCATCACCGCCAAAATCAACTCCTTCTTAAGGCTTTGAGAATGCTTTAAGGCGGTGGTTAAGTCTTCCAGCGAAACTGGTTTTCCTTCTTGAACACTTGAGACTAGATACTTCGCTGTGTCTTTGCTATATTCGCCTCGTTCATAAACGCGAAAATCAATGCCTAGACCAAAGCCTTCTCGGACAACGTAGCCGCGGCTTCTCAGGTCACGATAAGACAGATATTTAGCCCAAGCATTCTCATCAACATTCTCATAGCACTGCAAAAGCTTTTGAAAGCCGACACTCTCACCATTTTCGTCTTTGGTTTCAAGCATTCCTTTATCGAGAAGATATAGCGCCTCGTAAAAAGCGAGCAGAAGCCCACTATCCTCGGTCACGCCATACCCTCTGGAAGAAAGTTCCTCAACATCTTTTTTTGCGGAAACCTTGACACCTTTATTCATTAGTAGACCGTTAACTCTAAGTTCCAAACGGTTAGCAGATTTTTCCTCAGCCTTGCTCATGCAAACACCCAAACAATTGCAAACATAGCTATTACGTGTGAATGCTAGTTTTAAACTTGCGGAAATCGTCCCTATACAAGATTCCAGTCTCGCAAATAATGGCGGTTACATACTCTAGAGGAGTAATGTCAAACGCCGGATTCAAAACCTCCACTCCCTCGGCGGCAATGCGCTGCGACCCTATACAGGCAACTTCTTCCGACGATCTCTGTTCAATGACAACATTCCTTGACTCATGTGCCAAGTCAAAAGTAGATGTCGGAGCAGCAACATAAAACGGTATGTTATGCTCTTTGGCTAGGACTGCAATTGTGAATGTTCCAATTTTGTTGATCACTGCGTCTTTGACTATCCTGTCAGCCCCAACTAAGACTTTGTTGACGAGCTTCTTGTACATGACGTAGCCAACCATGTTGTCAGTGATCAAAGTAGCAGGTATGCCATCCTGCTTAAGCTCGTAAGTAGTCAGTTTCGCTCCCTGCAACTTTGGACGAGTTTCAGTGGCAAAGACCCTAATCTTTTTCCCCTGTTCCCAAGCACTTCTGACAACGCCTAAGGCGGTGCCGTACTCCACAGTTGCCAAAGCACCAGCGTTACAATGGGTCAAAACAACATCACCGTCACGAATCAATTCAGCCCCATGTTTGCCGATTAAATGGTTTGCCTCTGCATCTTCATCAGCTATTTTCTGAGCCTCGCCGACGACGAAAGCCGCTAAATCCCTCGCGTTTCCGGAAAAACCCTTAGCTTTGTCCAGAATTCTGTTTATCGCCCAGAAAAGGTTAATAGCGGTTGGTCTTGTTGCTCTTAGAGTTTCGGCGGCTTTCTCCAGCTCGCTGACTAATTCCTGCTTGTCTTTAGCGTGTGAATTGTGCGCGGTTAAAGCTAAGGCGAAGGCTGCGGCTGCTCCCAATAGTGGCGCTCCTCTTATTTTCATGGTTTTAATGGCTTCAGCAATCTCGTTGCAGGTTTTCATTTCCAGAAAGACCGTTTCATGTGGAAGCTTCAACTGGTCAACTGTAACAACGGTTCCATCATGCCATTCAATGGTTCGCGACCGCATTAATCCTAGACTCCCTAGCAAATCGTTTATGCAGCAAATCGTATAAGAGTTTATCAAAAGGTGAGGACGCTTATGAAGCGAGAATGTGTGAGAATTCTCGTTGAAAGTTTAGGGCAGAAATACTCGGAAATTTTAGGCATAAACCTTGCAGAAGGGAGAGATGATGAAATTTTCAAGTGGTTCCTGGCGTCAGTGCTGTTTGGTGCGCCGATAACGGAAGCCTCAGCCATTAAAACCTACAACGCCTTTAAAAAGAACAATGTGCTGACGCCTGAGCGAATCCTGAAAACTGGATGGGATGGACTGGTAAAGATTTTGGATGAAGGCAGCTACACGCGATATGACTTTAAAACAGCAGATAAACTTTTGGAAATCGCGCAAAACCTCACAGAAGAACATGGCGGAAGCCTCAGTGCTCTCAACAAAAAAGCTTCTGACGCGCGTGACTTGGAAAATAGGCTGAAAAACCTAGGAAAAGGCGTGGGTGATGTTACAGTAAGCATTTTTCTGAGAGACTTACGTGACACTTGGGAAAAAGCTGATCCAAACCCAACAAGCCTAGTTGTTATTGCCGCAGAAAACCTTGGAATACTGAAAAAGGCAGAAGATAACGCCTTGAGTCGGTTGAAGGCTTTCTGGGCGAAGAATAAGCTAAGAGGGAAAACCTTCATCAACTTTGAAACAGCCTTGCTTAGGTTGGGAAAAGACTATTACAGAAAGGGAAAATGCGCGGCTTGCCCAGTTAAAGACGACTGCTTGAGTCGTAAGGCGCCTTGACATACGTGATGACTTCTATGGGGCACTCGCCAGAAAGCTTCAGCCTCTTCTTCCACTCTTCGCCAACAGCTATGAGCGAGAAAACTCCGGAGATTTCAGCCTTCGCTTTTCGAACTAGATTAACCAATGCAGCTTGTGTTTCCCCTGTTTTAATCATGTCATCCACAATCAAGACGCTATCCCGCTTCTTAATTGCATCCTTTGGAATGTAAATGGTCATCGTAACCCCAGAATCCCTGCCCAACACATACGTTTCTTCGAGGAAAGCTTTGACTCCAACCTCTTTTCCCCTCTTCGCCACCACGAGATTAACTCCAAGAGCATTAGCAACCATCGTCGCCAACGGGATTCCGTCAACCGCCGCAGACAAAACCTTCGTCACACGTTTCCCAGCGAAATTTGCGAGCGCATGACTAGCTGCCTGCTGAAGAATGTTAAAATCTCCCACAATCTCCGTGTTATCAAAGTATCCGTCTTCATCAAACTCTATTCTGCTGCGCAATTCGGTTTCCAAACCTACAAGTTTCGTCAACACTTTCCACAATTGTTTCGCTCTAGCCGTGTTAGGCAGAACGTGCCCCTTGGCATAACGACTCAGAACCGTCACTGGCAAGCCTGTTTTGGATGCCAGTTCGCGATATGTAATGTTACGTTTGTATTTTGCAGTTCTGAGCAGTTCAATTGTCATTAACCTAAGTTTCAAATCTTCTGCATGCGTGCTCATAACAATCCCCCTTATACATCGAAGCGTCAAACACTAACGTGCTTACCATGTATATTTGTATTGAGAATTTAAAATTTCTGTTCGCAACACGAACACCGTCGGCTACAGCCCGAACGCAATCCACCCTTTGAATGGCACAGACTCACTTTGAAAGTGGCGGGTCCGCTGGGATTCGAACCCAGGATCTTCGGCTTTCTTCGGCCATAACCCTAGAAGGCCGACGCGCTCTTTGGAAACGCTAATTATCCAAGCTGTGCCACGGACCCTTCGAGAATCTCATATTAGACGCTTAATATAGTTTTATCGTTCGATCAAAGGAAATTTTGACCGTGTCTAATGTTTGCAAACTGAAGTGTGTTAAAGATTGTATGGATATCCTTTAATTCTGCAAAACATCTTGGGTTTTTATGGCTCCTTGAGGCGAAAAAATGGCGAAAAAGTTCTTTATTCTTTTGGTGCTTGCTTTAGTAATCATAGCTACTGCCGCGGGAGCAGTTTTAATTAGCTCTCAAAAAGAAAGACAAAACAAAGTCTGTTTTGGAGATAACTGTTTTTACGTGGAACTGGCAACAACGTCAGAAGAAAGGAGCCAAGGATTGATGTTCAGAGAATCCCTAGATTTAAACAAAGGAATGCTTTTTGTTTATTCCGAAGAAGGCATGCACATTTTTTGGATGAAGAACACTTCTATTCCGCTAGATATTATTTGGATAAACGCGAATGAGGAAGTAGTCTACATTAGCGAAGATAATGAGCCTTACAGTGAAAATTTGATTGCACCTGCGGCAAACGCAAAATACGTTTTAGAAATAAACGCTGGACTGGCAAGAGAGATGGGATTGAATGTTGGAGACAAATTAGATTTCAACATAAACATAGAAGAATAATCCCTGCGATTACTCTAGATAGATTGCTGGCTGATAAGGCGC
Organism: Bathyarchaeia archaeon; assembly: GCA_036514855.1. Classification (GTDB taxonomy): domain Archaea; phylum Thermoproteota; class Bathyarchaeia; order Bathyarchaeales; family Bathycorpusculaceae; genus DATBWI01. The sequence continues at coordinate 13,401 of DATBWI010000087.1, forward strand.
GGCATTTGCAGCCCTCTGTTTCGGATCATAGCGTTTCGCGTCTTCTTCGCTATAGACTTCGATCTGCGCATCAAACCGCTCTCTCAAAAAATCTACTGCATCTTCGATTATCCTCTTTTCATCTTTGACTCCGATCTTCAACATGCGTTCTCTTCTGTCCTCCGGAATCCTGCAAAGCATTTTTACCGTTTTGGAAACAAAGCTTGCAACATCCTTCATCTTGTCTTTCAGGTCCTTTTCTTTCGCCAATTCTTTCATGATCTCGTTTATCTTTACGTCGCCTTTTTTCGCCTTCTCCAACATTGCCACGTGAACTTTCCATTTCCACGGTGAAGCAGTGTAGTAACAGATTTTCTTCGGAGTGATCTTCGTCGCCTTCAGAACATTCAACGTATCCTCTATTAGATCTTTCAATAGATTCTCTTGCTCCTCCGCCACCACATCCATTTTCTGCTTGTGCGTTTCAGGCCATTCAGCAAATGAGATGAAACCCTTTTCTTGCATTTCACTCCATAACTCTTCACATATGTGCGGCGCGAAAGGCGCAAGCAATCTCAGCCATATAGACAAAGCTTCACGAGCCGCCTTGGTTTGTGCGCCGCCTTTCCTGCGGACGTACCAGCGAAAATCGTTCCAAACTTCGAATAAAGTCATTTCAAGAGCTGTTCTCGTCTTCATCTGCTCCAGATTCTCTGTCACTTCGCTGATGCGTTGTTGCAGAACACTTGTTAACCATTTTTCTAGTTGACCCTCCTCGCTGCTTTTCGCCGTTCCAATAATTTCTTTTGCAAAGTTGTAGAAGGATTCGAGTTTACCTTGCATGTCCTTGACGTTTTCGCTTCTCCAGTCTGGATCATCCATTCCCTCCGCCGCCAACAACACTGCGCATCTTGTAGCGTCTGCACCGTAGTCTTCGAGTGCCCTTTTCATAGTGACAAAGTTTCCTTTTGACTTGTGCATTTGTTTGCCTTCAATCATCAGCATACCGTTCACGCCGATGGCTTTGGGCCAGTGTTTCACTGGAAACAGTGCTACATGATGGAATATGCAGAAGGTCAAGTGGTTTGGCACAAGTTCTTTGGCTGAAACTCTCAAGTCGACTGGATACCAGTACATAAATTCTGACCGCATCAGCCCTAAAACCTTTGAGTCTATCCCTGATCTAGCAGCTACTTCTTCGACTTTCCCTTTACCGTAGAAAATGTGATCAAACACTTCTTTCGTCAGCATTTCCGGTTTTACGCCATGCTGCTTTACGTGTTTGTTTATGGTATAGAACGCCATGTAAATCGTGGAATCGCTCAAGGTTTCAATGATCCATCCTTCGCCCCATGGCAAAGGCGTCCCAAACCCCGTTCTCCTTACACACGCCCATTCCTTCAACCAATCAATAACAGTTAAGAACCACTGCGTAGCTGTGTCCGGATAGATATTCATTTTTTCCACAGCGTCTTTGGCAGCTTTTTTCCATTCAGGGTCGGAATAGGTCAAGAACCACTGATCTTGCAACACTTTGACAATGCATGGCGTCATGCATCTGCAAACAACACTCTGCGGCAAATCATACATGCTGTCTGCGACACCTTGCTGCTTGAAATCCTTTATCAGCATTTCTTTAACGTCTCTGACCATTTTGCCAGCATACTGCCCACAGTTCTCTTTCAAAACTCCGCCGTGGAATTCTTTCTTGTATAGCTGTTTAGTGGCTTCATCCGCCTTCGGATCATGCTGGTCTTTCACGCCCATTTGTTCCACAATTTCAACAGCCGGAAATTCGCCGAAACCCTCAACCGAAATTAAAGAGATGGGCTTTATCTTCTTCACTTTTTCAGGGTCTATGCCAAACTCGTTCAGGACTTCTGGCTTTTCTTGCAGGTCCTTCAGCGCCAGCCAATCATAAGGCGCATGAGCTGGAACGCTGTAAACCACTCCTGTGGCTTGTTTTGGATCAACAAACCAGCCGGGCAATATCAGGAACTTGGCTTGGGTGACAGGGTTTTCGAAAGTTTTGCCAATTAACTCCTTGCCCTTAAACGTTCGATTTTCGCTTACCGTTCTTCCCTGTTCTTTCAGTTTTTCTGCGGCTTCTTTGCTTATGACCCATTTTTCGCCATCAATTTCAGCTTCAACATACGTGGCGTCTGGGTTTATCCAGATGTTTGTTATGCCGTAGATTGTTTCAGGCCTGAACGTGGCTGCAGGCAAATAGGTTTCTTTATCGAGCTTGAATTTGATTAGCGTATATTCTTCGGGAGTAACGCCTTCCCCTACTTGACGGTCATGGTCTCCTGTTGGGCTTTGACATTTCGGACACCACACAACCGGATGCGTTCCCTTTGTTACGTAGCCTTTCGCCCTCAGGTTCGCGTATTGCCACTCGATAAATTTCTGGTACGTGGGCATTGTAGTGTTGAATTCTCTTCTCCAATCAACCGAGAAACCCGCTTTCTTGGCGGCGGCTCGACTCTCGTTCGTATAGTATGTTGCCATGCTAAGCGGATCAGAAAATTTCTTAAGCTCCTCTTCTGGAACGCCGTCAACTTCTCGCAGAATCCTGATCCATTCTTTGTCGCCCTTCGCAACACGATCGCTTGAGCCAATCAGCGGCTGCCCAGTCCAATGCCAAGCCCACGGAAACAACACATTATAACCCTGCATCCTCTTGAAACGTGCATACGCGTCTACCCGCGACGCTGTGAACGCATGCCCAACATGTAAAGGTCCATTCATGTAGGCGTATGGAAAAGTTATGAAAAACTTGGGTTTGTTGGGCTTTGGGTCTGCCTCGAAAACCTTTGCAGTTTCCCAGCGTTTCTGCCATTTTTCTTCGGTTTTCTTCAAAAACTCCATAAGGGGTTCTGAAATGGTTCGAGGGGTATTAAAGATTTTGTCTTTATGGATTGAGAAGGCAGTCCCTCATGTTTGACACCGTAAGGCAATGTACGCAAAGAAGCATTAAACCTTTACTGTGACCTCTCTGGGCATGACCTTGCTTGTAAAAAACTATAAAATCCAGGACTGATTTGACGAGTAAAGGTTGTTTCAGCTGTATTCTCTGAATGTGTAGTTGCATTTTGTGCAGCGCAAGAACTGTGTTGACGATTCGTCAGCGCCTCTCGTCTGCACTTGCCAAACATAAGCCATATTATTGCCGCATTTGGGACACTCAACTCTGACAGTAGGCAACGTGCGCAGTTTCTGCTCTTCCTTCCCTATAACTGCCACAAGCTGTTGTGGATTATGTTGTATGACCTTAGCAACTTTCGGCTCAACCTTCTTCCCAAGCTCTCGCTTCTTGTATCCACACTTTGGACATACAAGCATCAACGTTGTTCCCTTCTCAGTTTTTCCCTTCTTAGGTTCGAGACGAGAACCGCATTTAGGACAAAATTCCATAGCTTGAAACTCCGTTATCCGTCTGTTTTCCCTTAACATTGCCTCTTTTAAACTTTTGCGTGTTACAATACTGATTATTGCTAACTGATCCGAAAACTGATTCCGGACGCGACTAAATGCGCCACGCGCAACGGTTCAGGAACGCTACTACGAGTCGATGTCAACCTTACAATTTTTCTCGCGTCCTCCTCGTGAATCCCTGAGATTTGCATGTAGACTCTCTGCATTTCGTTTCTTGTAGACACTTCAATTATCTCTCCAGCATTCAGAATGGCTTTCCAACGCTCTTCGCTGTTCGGCAGGTTTCTCAAAGCCTCATGAATTTCCTTAAAGTTTGGCTTTTCACGCGTAACAGCTATGACCGGCAACTCCGTTTGCTCTTCAAGCTTCCTAATGTCAACCACGTTGAAGCCTGCAAAAGTCACGCCGTCAAGCATTATGATCCGCAATTGCTTATAGTGAGGCGAATTTAGTATCATTGAAGTTATCTTCTGCGTAGCGTCTAGCCCATCAACCTCAACTTTTGTATGCATAACACCATCAAGCCAATACCCGCCACGAAAAACAACCCCAACAACCGGAACAAAACCCTTTATACGGGGAGTGAACGCTCCATCATCAACGCCTAAAACACGAATCTCAGGCTTGATCACACGAAACCGCCCAACACCCAAAAACATCGCCTCTGCCCATTCACAGTATGAGAAAAGAAAAGTTATAAACGTAATGAAGAACAGCCATCAAAGATGATCAGAGCTTTGAATAAAAGCCACAAGGCGGTTACCTTCACAAAAACCTACAAAGACCTAAACGAGATTTTGACAGATCATGAACTCGCATCCCTCGGAGACGCCTACATAAACTTCGTCTACTCCCTAGCATTATCAAGCAAAAATGGAAAACCATCAGGAGCAAAAGTCAAAGGAACCGCACTTGCTGAAGCCCTTAGAAAAGCAGAATTGCGACACTATTTAGGAACGCGGGTCACCAGCCACATGCAAGCCGACGCCGCAGAAGCATTAATAGTCTACGCTTGGCTCAAAAACCAAGTTACATTAGAAGAAAGCGTCGTAACACTGCAAAGAGCGAAAAACACTGTGGAAGGTCTAAGTCAACTACTCACGCTGATTAAGAAACGCGTCAAGTTTGTTTAAGAGCCTTTTCAAACGCCTTGCTAAAGTCTTTGATTACGCCGCGTGTTCTTTCCACAGCCCTAACTAATGTCGTCTTGGATTTCACTTTTCCCTTGGTTCGAACATAAACAATAGGACTCGAAACCAAAGGATGCGGCAAGTTATAGCCCGCCAAATCCACGTTTTCATCTTCAAGAAGCTGTTTCTGCAAAAGATTGCACAGACTATGCCCCGCGCCTTCAATCTCTATTTCAAACTCGTTTGAGGCTTCCTTCAATACTTTAACCTTCAAACACAAACATCTCCTTCAACGTCACTCTATTCCTTTCCATAATCCACAGCCAGCTTGCGCCTTTCCATCTGCCCACACCTAGGACACCGAAGCCCTTGCCGCTTTGCTTCCAACAGATGACCACAATGCGAACAAAACGCGTACACCGCACCCAAATCCTTTTCCTTAGTGGACAAGTGATAAACTTGGTTTTTCTCGCTAATCACCATGGCACGTATAACATCACCAGCCTTGTATATGTCAAACATTGATTCAACATACCTCATCTGCACATCAGAAATGTGCAGTATGCCTGAAAAAACGCCAGACAACGGCTTGTCTTCAAGCTGGAATATGCGGACAGCCGCATTATCAGATTGGACATTTGAAACCTGTCCAAGAACTACAGTGCCAACTTTAGGAACCTTTATTTCGCGGGTTAATGTACGGACAGAAACCTTCTTGTTCAAAAGATCTACTAATGCGCGACCGACAACCTTGGAATATATGACACCATCTCTAACATAAGTCCCAGCATCTGGAACAAACTCTTCAATCACGCCGAGACGTTCACCCGGCAACACTACACGACCACTCTTTTGCTCTAAAGATTG